>NZ_CP025544.1:600000-900000 GCF_003366055.1 Candidatus Chromulinivorax destructor
GGATGAATTGTCAAAGCTGGATGAGCTGTATGTATGTTAAACAAACCCATGCTTGCACCAAGAATAGTAACGACCATCAAAAGAACTAAATTACCAAGAGCTCTGCCCATAAATTCAACAAATGCTCGCAGCTTAAGATTTTTACCATACATGGTATCAGGTAACAAAGGAATATAACGGCCCCATGCAGGGATAATACCAAAAGGTAACAAATTAGCATAAAACAAATTCCACAAGACTGCTGCAAATCCAAAGACATTAAAATGGTCTAAGGGATTAAAACTTAAAAAGCCTAACTGCTCTGGTGTATCATCCCCCATTTTTTTTGCAATATAGGATTCAAACCAACCGGTAAAAGTAACAGTTACAATATATGACAGGAAAGCAATAATAATCAGTTGCAAATTGCGTATAAGATCTAAATTCATTAAAAATCCTTCCTTAGAAGTGAAAATATGTACCCTATCAAAATACCATAAAAAAATGAGATACCAAAATGAGAACTGAGATATCCCCAATTTTTGAAAGATCTCTTATTCTGTAGTAAGCTAAAATTCTATAGTTATTTTACCAACAAAAAAAGACTTTGAATCGAAATATACCATGGAAAAACGATACGACCATACCAGTCAAGATCAACAGGCTCGCGAGATTTGGCAAAAAAACGATACGTACACAAAAAATTCACATCAATCTAAAAATTTCACCATAGACACACCACCTCCAACAGTCTCTGGTTCTTTACATATTGGGCACATTTTTTCTTATACACAAGCTGACATCATAGCCCGATACAAACGTATGACGGGTCATAACGTATTTTATCCATTTGGATTTGACTGCAACGGTCTTGCTACCGAACGTTTTGTAGAAAAAAAACATAAAACTGGCGTAGCAAAACTTGGTCGCGAAAAATTCATTGAACTATGCCTTTCGACAACTGAAGAGATGAAAATCGAATTCGTTCAATTGTGGCGCACTATCGGTATTTCAGCTGATTTTGAAAAAACATACTCAACTATTGGCAAAAAAGAGCAAAAAATATCACAAGAATCGTTTGTTCGTTTATTTCACAAAAAACATCTGTATTTAAAAAATGAGCCTGCATTATACTGCACCTCGTGCAGAACAAGTGTTGCTCAAGCTGAGTTAGATGACAAAGAAGTTGCAACAACTTTTAATGATATTGAATTTACAACATCGACAGGCATCAAAGTCGTTATAGCTACCACACGCCCAGAATTGCTTCCATCATGCGTTGCAGTTATGTACAACCCTGAAGACGAACGCTACCAACAACTTGCAGGACAAACTGCTATCGTACCAATTTACGGCAATGAAGTTCCTTTCCTTGCAGATGAAAGTGTGAGTATTACCAAAGGAACTGGTCTTGTTATGTGTTGTACCTTTGGTGACAAAACTGACATAGAATGGTTTAAAAAATTCAACTTACCTTACAAGCAATCAATTGGTTTTGATGGCCGCTGGGCAGAACATACAGGCCCTCTTGCAGGTCTTAAAGTTTTAGAAGCTCGTCAAACAATTTTACAACTGCTTGAAGAGTTTAATCTTGTTCTTACCAAAAAAAATATCAGTCATAATGTAAACGTTCATGAGCGTTGTAAAAATGAAATTGAGTACGTTGTTTTACCCCAATGGTTTATCAACGTGGTAAGCAATAAAACAAAATTCTTAGAGCTTGCTGACCAAATAACCTGGTCGCCTGCATTTATGAAAACTCGGTACATCGACTGGGTAGAAAATTTAAGTTGGGACTGGTGTATTTCTCGTCAACGTGTATTTGGAATTCCATTTCCTGTGTGGTATTGCCAAGATTGCGACAAAGTTTTAGTTGCAGACATTGAGCAATTACCACTTGATCCTCAAGAAACTACCTATAAAAATGGTGCTTGTGATGGCTGTGGTAGCAAAAACTTACGCCCAGAAAAAGATGTTATGGACACCTGGAATACGTCATCAATTACCCCATACATTGTGCAACAACTCTATTACGACAATGATGAATCTCCATTTGAAACAAACCCAGACTTTATTCCGATGAGCATGCGTCCACAAGCTCATGATATTATTAGAACGTGGGCTTTTTACACGATTATTAAAGCATGGATGCATAGCGAAAAAACACCATGGAAAGAGATTGTCATCTCTGGTTTTGTGTTAAGTGAACAAAAAGAGAAAATCTCAAAATCACAAGGCAACAGTCCAACAGAGCCATCAGTCTTAGTCAACCAATTTGCACCTGATGCTATTCGTTACTGGACTGCTACAGGCACCCTTGGTTATGACATTGCATTCTCAATTGATCAGATTAAAACTGGCCAAAAACTCATGACAAAACTATGGAATGCCTTTAGTTTTATCAACATGCACATGGAAGATTATCATCATGTATCTGTAGCAACTACAGAACTTGGTGTGGTTAACCAATGGATGCTTGACGCTTCAACAACTATGTTAGAAAAATATACCGCAGCTCTTGATAAAAATGAGTTTGGTGCAGCTTTACAAGCAGTAGAAAAACTTTTCTGGAGCGATTTCTGTGATAACTATCTTGAAATTATTAAAGATCAATTCTTTAAACCAGAAAACTATACTCCAGAGCAAGTACAAGCTACTCGCTGGACGCTCTTTGCTGTAGGATTAAGAATTTTGCAATGTTACGCTCCATACTTGCCACACATCACTGAAAATATTTATCAACGAATATTTAAGTCAGTTGTGGGCAAAAGTTCATTGCATATCACACAGTTGCAACACAACATGCACCCTGTTGATACTGATAATAACGCTGCGATGGAAAAAATCTTAGAAGTTATTACAACGGTCAGAAAACTTAAAACTGAACAACAGTTATCATTAAAAACTGAACTTACCGTCTTAACCTTAGATGAAAGTTTAAACTATATTTTTGCTGATCAAGAAAATATTATTAAAGGTGTTACAACAGCCAAAGAAATTGCTTATGCATCAAACATAACAAATTCAGTGCTCTTGCAAACGAACGAAACCTGGTCAGCTCAAGTTACAGTGAGCTTATAAAATAGCTCAGTAGATAGTAAGAAATACCTCAAAGAAAAGGGAGCTTTATAAGCTCCCTTTTCTTTAAAATTCAGTCTTGATTGTAGATAGCTTTTATTAAAAGTATATTTGAAGCTACTATTGATTTTTTAAAGTCATTAAAAATAAAAGTATCATCTATTTTAAGCTTTTTTTTTACCGGCTCTTCTTGTTCTTGCCCTGTAAATTTTTCAAATGAATCACCTACAAATAAACTTTCAAATAGCTTATTAGTATAATCTTGATCAAAATTCAAATCTTTATATGCAGCTGTATTGATAATACCTAATTTTATTCCATTTTTTTTCATATTCGTAAGAGCTTTTCCACTTATTTGAGCAACAACTTGCTGCAATAATTGATTATAAAGGTCTTTTGTAATACCAACTTCAGGCGTTACGGTGTTGCCATTTGCTAGCATTTCAAGATATTCTTTGTATGTTTTACCACCACGCAATGCTATAAACAATATTGAATCATCGTCTTCAGCTTGCGTCCCTTTGATATGTTTATGCAACTTTACATACTCAGATTCATTAACAGCTCCCTGAGTACTTTGCTGAGCAATATCCTCAAGCTTCATGAGTTTTACAACATCATCCATACCAATCATTCCTCCAGATGGGGATTGTATTCCTGCTGGCCCAACAGCTCTCCAACCATCAACAAAAGAATTTTTTGTTGCATTAAAAACTTTAAGCATCGAAGTTGCTGTTACTTGTATTTTTTCTTGTGCGATATAATCTTTCATAGCCTTTATAATTGATGCTGGTATATTTTTACCATCTTCTTGAACTTGCTCATGTATTGCACTCAAATCTTTTTTAATAACTCCAAAATCGATTCCTGCAAACAACTGTAAAAGAGCCGCTCTCATAATTTCAACATTCTCAGGATCTTGCAAATCTTTAAGCTCTTTATTGATAACGACCTTATAGCCTTCTTTTTCATCAAAAAAATATACTGCATTAAATGCAGCCTGAAATGCGCTCATAGGAGCCGGATACAGATTAAGCATAATTTTTTTTGTGCCATCCATTTTAAACTTCATAGATTCAATAATAGAAATAGCTTTATCATACACAGCTTTTGCTGCAAGTATGACTTGTTCTTGTCTATATAAAGTCTGTGTAACATGTGGATATTTATTAGTAAGGGGAACCAATCTATAAACACCTGTACTCACAACTTTTGGTTGCAAGCAATTTTGCAATTCAACGACTAAATTTGCCCATTGAGCTGATAAAGGATCAATAACAATATCGACTGAAGTACCTTTATACTCATTTGCTTTGACAAGCCATGCATCACCAAAAGATTCCGGTTTTTTCATAGCTTTTTTTGCATCAAAAGATCCATTAAATAAAGCTATAGCTTCTTGAATTTTATTTTTCTGAGTTATGCAATAATCGTTTTCAGCGCACAACGTCATAAAATATTGCTTGACTTGCTCTGGTTGCAAATTTCTTTCAAGATTTTTGATCAGACTCGTTGTATCACCTTGCTCAGTCATAACAAGGTCGTATAGTTGCTTGCTATTTTTTCCAACAATACTGACCGATTCTTTGTTAACAACTATCTCTAAAGGCATGACAACCTGGCTGTCTGAAGTTTTAATATCAGCTTGCTTAACTGATGCAACTAAAACTTCAAGATACTCTACATATGATTTTTGATGAGCAATTGCTGTGTCTAAAATTGTCTTTGCTTGCTGCCCTATTAAAGTTCCTTGAGTTGAAAGCGGACTTGCTGTTGCAAGCGCACCATTCTCATACGTATCTTTAAACACAAATGTCCATTCATGGGCCTGTTGTGATGGAGCTATTATAACTATTTTTTTTGATGCATTATCTGCAACTGGTTTTATATCAACAGCGCGTAAACTTCTCACCTGATCTTGTATCATTTGGGGCATAATTCGTGCAACATCTAAATTTAAACTAAACATTTTATCGTCTTTATACATAGCTGATTGAGCTAATTTCATATAATCAATAATTTGTTGAGGTGTTTTTCCTACGTAGACATCAGGAGCCCATGCAGTTGTTGCAGACAATAAAATAGCATGATTAATAGCTTGGACATAATTATCAGGAGTTGTATGTGCAGGCGCTACGAGATCTATAAATTTTGAATATTCAAAAAAAGAATCGGTATCATCAGATTCATCAAGATGTTGAATCTCTGTATACACATCTTTTAATTTTTTATCTTTCAACGCAATTGCTTCACCACAAATAAAAATCAATGCTGGTGATACTATTTTTTCATCTATAATATTTTTTTCATCCAGCATCTGCGGTAATTTACCAATATTTTTTGGCAAAAGATTGGTATTAAAATTCATTGCTTGGATAGAATGAAAACTAAAAAAAAATAGAAATACATAGAAAACAGATGAAAAACTTTTCATGACTTACAATCCTTGATCAATTTAAATTCGTATAAATGTAGGGTAATCTTTACTCTTTTGTACTACAAAATATTTTTAATTGTAAAGATTCTTACAAGATCTACTTTAATTAAAAAAAGAGCTAGGCTATAATAAAAATATGATAAACCTTACCAGCAAACTTAAAAACCTCAATTTCGATACAGAATCATACAAAGTACAAGCACAAAAAGCTTTACAAGCTCTTGGCTATGGTGACTTTGATCTTGGTATTTTGTTGACAACAAATGCTACGATTAAAAAATATAATGCGACGTATCGAGATAAAGACAAAGCAACAGACGTGCTCTCATTTCCATTTCATCATATTCCTGCAGGAACAAAAATCAAACCTACCTGCGATGATGATAAAAATCTTGGCGATATGATTATATCAATAGAGTATGTACAAGCTGCGGCAAAAAAATTAAATACCACGTTTGAAAAGCGTATGAATCGCTTACTCATTCATGGTATTTGTCATTTACTTGGTTATGATCACATTGAAGATGATGAATTTAAAATCATGATCAAAAAAGAAAAATCTCTTGCAAAGTCAATCGATCTAGATTGCTCCTGGGAGTAAGAACGGATACGTTCTATACATTCGCAAAATAGTATTAAATTTTTGTTCATACATCAGATCATCTGATGCTAATTCTGCAATGTCTTGCTGCATCAACATCGCATAATCTATCGGCAATATTTCAGATTTTTTCTGTAATTGCCAAAGTAAAAAAGAAAGATGCCCTTCTTGCTCAAAAGATTTTTGCTTGCCAATAGCGCTATTTACAAATATTTCTATATCACGCATAAGATGACAAATTGGTTCATAAAAACTTGTATAGTACGCTTTTTTAGATGCAAAAAAAGATGCACCAGAAAGTGTTATTACCGGAAACATCGCAACTAATCCAATCATTAACTGATTTTCTTCATATAAAGTATTAACCGCTCGTTGCAATTCTACAATTGGACTAAAAACGCTTCGCTCCAAAGCTGGAAAAATTTCTGTTAAATTTGCTTTTGGATATGATAAAATAATGCTATCTTTTGCTGCTACACGCAAACGCAAAGCTTCACGTTGCTCAAGAGTCATTCCATCAAAAATTTGTTGATTGACTTCATTCATATTTACACCAACAACTCCTTGCGCAAAACTGTTTTTTTCTTGAGTAGTAAATAAGCCAAATATATCCATCTTTCTGCCCACATATGAAGTTGCTTGGCCTATATACTTAGAACTTTCATCAACAAGCGCCTCAACATCCGAAACATCAGCCCCTCGAGCTGGAGCAGAACTATCACCTTGGACAAGCAAAGCATGCAGTATTTGCTCTTCTCGTTGCGTATCAAGTAACTGATTATTTTTTTGACCTGAGAGAGTATTCATCATTTTTACCACAGGACGCTCTACTTTTGTATTCCAAAAATCTTGTACTGACTGGCATGCCCCATCAATGCAAGCATGTACATCATCTTTATACAACATATAAGCAATAACACATGCGCATGTTGCAGCAACAGTCGATGCATAAGCAACCTGATTTCGCTTAAAATGATGTGCAGGTTGACACGTAATATAGCTTGATGACATGTTTTTACTCAGATCATAAAAACTTTCAGCTGTATTAATAATAACTGAATAAATATCAAGATTGTTTTTACCTAAAGGACGATCTAAAAAAGATTCATGAATCTGGACAACTGTCATAACTGTTTTTTCAAACGAATCTTTATCTGGTGCCTGCAAGAGCATTTTTTTAGTTTGTTTAATAACACCAATACATGTATATGTTTGAGCAGAAAGAGATTCAAGATTTTTAATTGCATCTTGTATCGTGTCAATATAGGAAGCATCATGAAACCAACGAGTTATATTTTTATCTAAAAAATCTCGCTTTTCATAAAATAGTTCTGCTTTCCAGTATGCAAGAGCACGACTATGCTTTTCAGCTTTATACAGCATTTTATTTTCAAGAGAACTAAGTAAACACAAATAAACTTTTGCACCAAGAATAGATTGTATTTCAACAATATTTGGTGACGATTCTGTTAAAAAAAATGAACAAAATTTTAATGAATGGATAAGGTCATATAATTCTTGCATCGAACTTTCAGAATGAACTGATGCAGAAATATCTTGAACTGCGATCGCAGCTTCAAGCAATGATTGATTTTCAATCATCTTTAATTTTTGATGTAAAAGCCCATCTAATGAATCTGCGTAAAGCGCATCTAATCGCAATGGTTGAAAACTCACGATAGCTAATAAAAAAACCAGAACATATGTCATAAAACTCCTCTACTTTACTTACATTTTATTATATGAATTTTATCACTACCTGTATGTAGTATACGATGTTTGCTAATAAAGCAAATTGGCAAGCTTAAAATTTATCTAAAAAATATATTTTAAGCACCATTGTAATAACCTTATTTTGCGATTTTTACAAAAATTACAACCATCTTTTTTGTAGATTTTTTATTTCAATTTTGCAGGTATTTTATTAAAAAAGAGCATATTTTACTTAATTACTGCAATAAACAAGATACTCATTTTAAAAAATAGCTCATCAATATCATCTGACAACCAAGTAATAAGACAATACGAAATGTTAAAAACAGTCTGCTAACAACCTGTCAAAGCAATAATTCAATATGAAATTTTATTTTTTTTTGTAGTTGACCATAAAGAAATCATGTGATAAACCAAGATGACAATGGCTGTGTAATAAGAAAGGATTTTCCATGAAATAATCTCAGCTTTTATTATTTTTTACCACATAAAAAATAATTTAATGATAAAAGGCAATACAACAAATTTTACATGCAAGGTGTTTACAATTACCTGTAAAATATTCCACCTTATTCATAATAGAAATCAGAATTTATATAGAAAGAATACTCTATGAAAATGTATTATATCTACCTTATCCTTCTATGTTCAAACGCTATTGTGTATCCTGTAATTGAAGATAAATATACACAGCAAACTATCGAACATATTGATAAACTCATGGCAGAATTGAGTAAAAGACTTGAAGTTTACCACTGCCCACCAATGCCTCAAATTACTATCAACCAAAGCGTATCAAGCGATCATTCATCAGCCCATCAAAGCGCTCAGTATCAAAAAACAACGAATGATCTCCTCCAATTTAATGAACAAAGCCAAAAAACAATACAAACATATATATCAAGTAGCATTGACAGCTGTAAAGGTGTTATAGCAAATATTGCTGCATTTATAAGCAACAACAAAATAAAATGCTCATGCGCAGGTCTTGCAACGGTATACGGTTATATTGGTTATCAAATTTACAGCAGGCAGCAAATTCTTACGACCGCTTCATCATGGAACAGCTGGAGAAATAATTGTAGCTTTGAAGAATTTATGAGTTATTCTGCGCAAAATATTGGCGATGATCTTATTTATGAAATTCAAACGCGTTATGCTGACCCTGAAAATCCTACCAATTTTATCTACTCATTAGTTGAATTTTCAAAAAATTTAGCTTATGAAATTAAAAATGCTGAAGAATTACTTACTATCTACACGTGGCTTGAAAGAGTTCGATGTTCACACTTATTTTTTGTTGATGCAGCAACGATTGCAACGGCACAAGCAAAATTACATAAATTGTTATTTATTAAGCATATTTTTGCAACCTGGTATGCAAACTATAAAATAGAAAAAAATTAAATAAATTTTTTATAACGAAAAAAGGGATGTGCAAAATAGGCACATCCCTTTTTCATTTCTTATGACTATACGTTAACGTATAATCCAAATTTCGATAGAAGATACTTCATATCATCGTCACCGAATCGTATACCAAGACCCCAAAAGGCATTAGCATTCGTCTGACTCACAAAGTCATCGGCACCAAATACAAAGTACAAGTTGTTCAAGAAGAATATTCTATTCATCCATTTTAAATGTGGTCGTCGATCACACATGTCATAACGCTGTAAGCCTTTAAAATCAAATGCTTCAAGCGTGGTTGTCCATGCAATTTTTTCGTTTGAGAATGGAATATAATAATCTGCTCCAACACCAAATGCGCCTTCAAATAAACCAAATCTGACTGCTATATCTCGGTAAATTTTACCAAACTGAAAACCAAAAGCCATAGGATTTCGTTCTCTTATAAGCTTTTCAGGCGCAAATGCGAACTTATTGCGAGCTGCATCATCAGTTGTTCCAATTTCAGGAAGCTCTGCATAATCTAAGATTCTACCTTTTTCATCAAAATAACTTTCATACACAAAATGACGACTTAAAAATCCTTTTTCTGAAGCAACAATTTGTGCTAAATAAAAGAAACTATCAGAAGTATGTATACGAATGTTAAAGTAACCTTTTGAATCAGCATAAGCGTAATTATCGACAGGACGATGCATCGATTCTGAATGGCAATCAAAAATAATACCCAAGGTCTGAAACTTTGATAGATAATTTTTCATACCAGTCACTGCATCTTTAATATCACGATACATTTCATCTTCGTTGACCAGTTTTCCTAGTAAACCACGTCCTTCATCAATTTTTTCAATAACAGAACTCATACTTGCAAAACCATCAGTTGCCTCTTGTGCTGCTGATTCAAATGAAGAAGCAGAGCTACCTAAATGATCTGCTATACGGCTAAAATCAGATTCAACTCGCGTTGAAAGCCTGTTAATATGCTCTGTTAAAGACGGCATATCTTGTCGTAAAGTACGGGCGAAATCTTGAAAATCAGCAATCATTGACTGCATGTTATCTTCATTATTTGTTGCAACGATATTTAATGAGTTTGCAAGGCTGTTGAATTTCTCTGCCGCCATTGACATGTTTTCAAGCATCATTCTCAGCTGATCACCACGTTCAGCGCTATTAAAAGAATCTTTTAAACTATCGGTTATTTGTTCAACATGTGTTGCAATATTACTAAATTTAAACAGAAGCTCATCCATAGAAACAGATTCACGGCCAGACTTAGCAAGCGATGACCCTGGAACTAAACATGGTAGTAGCGGATCGCCAGGTATAACTTCTAAATACTTAGTACCAATAAGCCCATCTTGCCGAACGATTGCATAGGCATTGTCATACAATCTATATTTTTCATTAACCATAATAGTTGCACGTGCTTTATGATATGGTTCAGTTAAAACAAGGCTTTCGATCCAACCTACTTTAACACCCGCCATCTTAACTTCTGCCTTGCGAGACAAACCTGCAACATCATCAAATGAAATATTATACGCAACATAACCTGATGAATTAAAACGAAAAGCTCCGATTCCTAGAATCATGAACATGAAAACTGCTAGTGCAACGACAACAAAAATTCCTACTTTTGTTTCTGTGTTTATTTGCAAAGTCTTGCTCCAATCCTAGACTTGATATGTTTTTATTACATCATATATAATAGCACCATCTGGCAATCTTTTTTGTTTTAAGATCGCAAAAACCTGCGCTATTACATCCTCTTTTGAGACAGTGGCCATAACTGAAAACACAGTCGATGAAAACTGTGTTGCAAGCAAACCTTTTACTGAATCAGGGATTTTATCATATGGGATTCCATATAATTCTTTGAGTGCTGCATCCCAATCTTTTTGCCAATTTGATTCTTGTTTAAAAGAAGATATATCTATTTTTTCTTCTTTTTTTTCAAGTATACCATTTTTCTCATTTTTTTGCGCTATGTCTAATAACACGCAAACAGATGGTGAAAATAACCACGGTTGTAGTACATCACTCTCATGAGCAACAGTGAAGATATCCATTAAAAATATTTTTTTATTACGAGCATTATCTGCTTGGTCAACTGACCCCTTACTATAAAAAATTGCATCTGCAAAACATGTTGAAAATTCTTTAATTGTAAGTAATTCAGTGACATCATTAAGAGGAGATTTTCTTTGCTTCATGTGATCTATAAAGGGTTGCAACAGGGATGGCTTTTCTGTTATTTTTGCAATTCTATCAAATAACCACGTTGCAAAAACTTTCCGATCTTTACCTGCAACACCTTCATCATAAAACTTTTGCTGCACAAGATCATACAACCCATTAATATTAATTTTTCCTGATTCAGCAAAAAAGGTCAAGTTAATGACAACTGGAAAGTTTTTTTCAATTTCTTCAAAATTAAATTTTTGCCCATCATTTCGCACCGCTAAAAATTTTTCAAGAGTTTTTTTTACAGGATCAATAGGAGCTTTTTTTTCAGACGATTCAGACTGTTTATTTGTATCATTTTTACCTAACTCATCAGCTGAAATAGATAAATAACTTTGAGCTATAGCAACACAATTAACCGTAAAGTCTTGTAATTTTTCTCGCTGCAAAAGAGCTGATGATAATTTTTTATGGGTAATTCCTTTGATCATGAACATTGATACGAGGGTTGCGCACAGCGCTAACATCGAAAATGTAATAAAAAGAATATAACCTTTTTGCTGTGTCATGATGTTACCTTTTATAGTTAACGAATACTGTAATCCTTACTTTATTTTACACTTTTAACAAACAAAAAAGCCTATTTTTTCGTTGCAGCCCTTATAGCAAATATGCTTTTAGGAGCATTATCAACCGTTGATGGAATAGAAAAGCCTAGCGTACAAGTTTGTTCTTTTTGTTGTAAAGTTTGCCCAAATGTAATTTTCATTTCGATAAATTTAGGTACCGGTGCGCCCCCTAAGTCTTCTAATGTATCTTCTTTATCAGCTTGATCACCAGGATTGATTTTTTTTTCGACAGATTTTTCTGCACTTTCTGCAGGTTGCCATTGCTTGACAAGACGAACAATAGGGGCAAGTTCTTCTTGTTTCTCTTGCTCACCTTCTTTGGTTTTTTCTGCACGAAACTGTTTATTTAAAACAACTCTGTCTACTAAATGGTAAGATAATTCTAACGATTTAATCCCTGTTATCAATTCATAAAACTTACCTGACTGCAATGATTTTTCATCAATTAATTCAGTTGCAGGAGAGATTTCTTTTCTCATTAACCTGAAAAGATTTTCATGTGCTGGATCTGGCTGCAAGGCATAAACAACACGAACAAAACGATCAGTTATTTTTTCATATGATTGCAAAGGATTTGTTGTCAAAAAAGTTAAGAAGTCTAGTTGCTCACCTTTATTAACACTATAAAAATAAAAGCTGCGTTTTTTAAATTCTTTTGATACTGGTTTTTTTTCTTGTTGCGCCTGCAAATTTTCAAGCTCAGCTTGTTTAAACCATATTGATGTTAAGCCAGCAACGTCTTTTTCAAATCTGCTTTGTAATGTTATGATTTGGCTATCTTGAAAAACAAATCGCTGAACTCTTTGCATATTGCGCGAAGTTTGATTATAAATCTCAAATAAACATGTCATGATTATCGTTGAAACAGCCATAACAATAATAATTTCTAGCATCGAAAAACCAGGTGACTTCATTTTTTTGGTACCTTTGGTATATAAACAAATGTATAAGAACTACCATATAACGTATCGCTCTGCTCAGCTTTTGTTGTAATAAGATACAAATCTTGAAATGATTTAAATTTTGTTTCTTTAAAGTCTGACCGAGTCGCAATCGTTACGGTCATGTCAGGATTAAAAAATTCTTTTGTTTTTGTTTGCAAACTCTCCGTAACAGGCCCCTTAAAAGCAAAAAGCTCTTTTAATATATCCAAACGATAGGCAATTAATTCAGTTTGCATCTGTAATTTAGCAACTAAAGCTTTTTCTGCAAATGCAATTCTATTAAATAAATATGCTTGCATCATAAAAAGGGATGACCCAAATATTGCTAAAATACCAATCGCCAGTACCACTTCGATAAAAGACATCCCCGATTCAAGGTGCTTGAAAGGCTTCATACACAGACATCCTTGCATAAAAAGGGTTAATGACAAAACTAAAATTGCTATCTTGCGCAGCATTTTCATGCTCATGAATGATATTAACTGCAACAGGTTGACTTGTTCCATCAGGCATAATGTAAAAAAGAACGTCTTCAAGCTGCGCTGCATGATTAACTTCGTCTATTCCATTAATAAAAAAATTTTTAATTTTAAAGTCTTTTGAAAAAACAATTTGAGTTATATATTGAGCATCTTTAACTTGTGTAAATTGCTTGTGAGTCGATCTTTCAATTGACTTTGGATCTTTTTCTCGCATCTGCACAAGCTCTTCTTTGATATTAAAATAAACTTGATGAACTTTTTGTTCCATAACAGATCGTGCAAGAGTTTGTTGAATCAAAGAATCAAGCGATGAAAGAAATTCTTTTTGAACAGCAGCTGGTTTTACTCTAAAAATGTTAGGAACCACAAGGGCTCCTAACATTGCAAGCAAAGCAAAAACTATCATCAATTCTAATAAAGAAAAGCCTGATTGTTGTGTACTATTCTGCATCAATTCGATCTTCTTCTTTGTCTGGATTTCCATTTGAGTACAGTTGATATGGTGGCTTAGCACCTTTTTCATTTTTTTTGTACACAAGCGGCTGTCCCCAAGCATCTTCAATTTCTTTGCCGCTCCACTTTGAATCAGCTAAGTATGGCCCTGACCATCCAGAAATGCCATCAGGTCGTTTTTCTAAATCAGCTAAGGTCGTTGGCCACTGATGGGTATCAATGTTATATTCTGTGATTGCTTGTTTTGCGATTTTCAACGTGTTTTTTGTTGTTGCTTCATTTCCTTTGCCTAAAATACGAGCAAAAGAGGGAGCGATCATACCAATAATAGCTAAAATAATCACCAAAGAAATCATTAATTCAACTAAACTGAATCCTGATTGCAGCGATTTGTGTTGCGATACCATAACATTATCCCTTTTTTTGACTTGAAGTTTTTTAAAACTTCGAAGAGTTATACATATTCATAATAGGACCCATAATTGCAAACATAATAACCCCTACAACTAATCCCATGACAAGGGTCATAACTGGACCAATCATAGCAGTTAAATTATCTGCAATCTCAGATAAATCTTCTTCATAATTTCGTGCTACCACTAAAAGCATCTGATCTAACGTACCATTTTGCTCACCAGTATTAATAAGATAGATAGCAAGTGAAGGAAAAATTTTTGTCTCTTTTAAAAAGGGTGTAATTTTACCCTGTTTGATAATTTTATCTTTTGCTTGCTGCAGGGATGTAGATAAAATGCTGTTGGAAATAATTTTACAAACAATATCTAATGCAGGTGCTAAATTGACACCATTTTCAAGCAACATACCAAGTGTACTTGAAAACTGTACGACAGCATTGGTACGAGAAAAATATCCAAAACCTGGAGTATATAAACTGAGATAATCAACCGCATACTTGCCTCTTTTTGTCGAAGCAGCATATCCAAGAATAATTAAAAAGAGTGTAAACATTACCCCTAAAAACATGTAGTGATTAATTAAATAATCTGACGATACCATTAATATTCTTGTTAATAATGGTAATTCTCCAGACATACCACTAATTACATTCATTAAATTAGGAACGACAAATATCATTAACCCAATAACAATTGCAAAAATAAGCGCAAGTTGAAAAAGTGGATACGATAAAGCTCCCGATATTTTTTTTCGTAAAGCCTCTCGACGCTCAAGATAATCGATCAATCGATCCAAAATCACTTCTAGCTTGCCACTTGCCTCTCCAGCACGAACAAGCTGAACATAAATAATACTAAAAGTATCCGGATATCGTTCAAGGCCATCAGCAAAAGAAGAACCTTCTTTAATGCCATCTTTGATCGAAACTAAAATATTATGCAGTTTTCCAGTAAACTGCTCAGTTAAAAGTTCAAGAGCTTGCAGCAAAGGAACCCCTGAGCGAAGCATAACACCTAACTGCTTGGTGAAAAAAACAAGATCTTTAAAGCTCACTTTTTTTTGAAATAAATTTCCAAAAAAATGTTTAAAAGAAGATGAGTCGTTATAAAGACCTATTGAAATTGGATATAATTTTTTGGTAACAAGCTCTTCACGAACAGCTCCTACCGATGCAGCTTCCAACTGCCCTGAAGTTTGCTTACCTGTTCTTGTAAGAGCTTTATAGACGTAAAGTGCCATTTATTTTCAACCTTTTTTTCATTCGGCTTATGCAAATTTGCCAATACTATCTTTTCAAGTATATTTCTAACTATAAAGCTTTATCACAAAGGAAATTATTATGCAAAAAAACTCTGTTTTTTTCTTGTTCATGGGGTTGATTCTACAGACTAATCAACAATTTGCAATCGACAACGATAATTTAATACCATTATTAAGTCATCCTCATAAACAAGAACAAGCAATAAAAAATCAAAATTTACTGCTATTTCATCCAGAAAATGAACTACTCAAATTTTTCTTACGACCAATTAAATTTAGTCCACATGGCATTGAACATTTTTTTATGCATACGTATAATCACGAAAAATATACGGAATATTTACCTTACACGTTAGATCACATGATTCAGTTTCTTGAATATGGTCAACAACACCAGCAAGATGAACGATACGCATTATCAATTATAAAACTGTTTTTACAAAAAATAAAAGGATGTGATTTTGTCAATTCATACAGTTTGATTACCGCAATGCCAAAGCTTGCTCAAAATTTAACCCCATACGTTCAAAAAAAAGAAGCATCATTCTTGCAAGAGCTACAACAAAGCTTAAAAAAACGATTCTCACACATATTTTCTACGTATAGCTCATACTTCCAAAAAAATCCTGATGCTTTTTTAGAAGCTTTATCAGAACAAATTGCAAAAAAAACAAACGAGGTTCAAACTCAACAACACATTGATGTAGAGCATGTAAGAAAAGATATCTTACGTTTTTTAGAAATCTGTATGAATAAATTAGTCTGGTCACCTCATGAAGCATATGATGCTTGGATCTCAATCAATGAACTAGCAGAACAGTCTCACAATTTTTTAACAAAAAAATTAATCAATGATGCTGATGCTCTTGATGATATTTATTGGTCGCTCATTCATCGT
The DNA here is from genome assembly GCF_003366055.1 of Candidatus Chromulinivorax destructor. NCBI lineage: Bacteria > Candidatus Babeliae > Candidatus Babeliales > Candidatus Chromulinivoracaceae > Candidatus Chromulinivorax > Candidatus Chromulinivorax destructor. Next base: position 616,489 of record NZ_CP025544.1, read on the forward strand.
TTTTGTTATTTTATAGAAATTTCGCACGATGATATCAGCGAAGAAATATTTAAGCAGATCGTCAGTGATATTTATACACAAGATTTATTATTATTTGCCATTGAAGAACAAGAAAATTTAATCACAAGCAAAAAAGATTTTTTACTAAGAAAAATAAAAAATCACTATGCACCAAAACCATCTATAGAAAAAATGCCTGAACACAATATTACTGCAAGCAATAATCAACCTCTATAAAAAAAGAAAATAATGAAGAGATCTTTAAAGCTAAATTTTTTTCTGCTTGCTCTATGCATAATCAATCTGCCGCTACAAGCAAGTGAAAAACAAAAACATATACAATTTAAAGAAGATCTTAATCAAACCACAACCTATAGTCCAGATCATACGTATCAAAAAACGCTTATTGAAAACAAATCGGCTTATGAAAAAAATAGAGATTATAATACAAGCAAAAAAGCAATGCGTAAGAAAGAATGGGATGCTCTACAAACAAGACGAACCAACTTACTAAAATTACCGGACAAAAGGCGTGCAATCATGCAATCTAAAAACAAAGAAATTGCTGACATGCAAGAATTGCATACACTGCGAAAAGAAAATATCTTTTATAAAAACAGCTTTCAATTAACTTGCGCCAGCTTTATTGTGGGTGGAACAGCGCTCTACTTATTTCATCATTGCATATAAATTTTTATCGTAAAAAGTAGCATACGTCAGAGACCTCAACAAATAATAAATTTGTGGTATTCTATAAGAAACTATTATTACTATATGTACGAAAAAAAATGCATGAAAACCCTCCAGCGGTTGCTTCTCTTTACGATTATTTTTACAATCAAAGAAATTGAATGCAGTCAAAACGAACAGCCAACTTTAGAGAAAAGCTCATCTAGAAAAATTTCATTTGATGAATCTTGCAATTCAACGTCATACTTTCAGGTAGACGCACACTATTGCAATACACAAAAAGAGTATATTCAATATATCACAGCAAATATTGCTCATAATTTTCAAGATTTATCTATTGAAGAAAAACAAGAGCACAAGAAAAAACAACAACGAATTGCTATTTTAAAAATGAAATCCCCGGAAGCAAAAATTAAATGGATACGCAATAAAATAAAAACGAAGACAACTCTTAAACAAAAGCATACATAAAAATATATCACAAACCACTCAGTGCGTATGATATATCTTTATTACAAATTTTATAAAAATTAGCCCATGAATAAAATCAAAATTTTGTCGTTCTTCATAACAATTGCATCAATGACACTCTCAATACAAGCAAGTTCACCTTGTGATCAGTATAATGAATTATCACCTCTTGTAACTTTTAATGAACGTGCTAATGAAATTGTAACGTACACCCCAGATTATAATTATCAAAAAGCTCTTAAAGAAAACATGGCGATAGTAGAAGAAAATATAAAAAATTTACCTAACTTACCTTACGATCAAAAAGCTGTTTACATAGAAAGAACGCGTAATGCAGTTAATGTAAAAAAGCGAATGTGGGCTACCATTGAGTCGAAAAGAACCACAGATTATCCTTTTTTATTACAACAACAAGAAGAAATTAAATCCCTTAAAAAGGAACTTAGTTATAATAAAAAAATTATAAACTTGATGGTGGCAGGTCTGATTGGAACAACAGCAACATGTGTGTATTTAAGCTACATTTGCAATTGTAATTCCAACCAAAAATAATTCGATCAAATAACCCCTCTCATAAACTAGTAAAGATCCAAATATATGAACATCGCCAAAAAATTATTTTTTATGATATTCATCACAAATATTGCAATAACAACACAAGCAAGTGAACCATCTAAAAGTATAACGTTTAATGAATCGAACAATACAGAATTACGCTACGACCTTGGACAAGAATATTATCTGGCCGAAAAAAATAATCTAAAAAGACTTGCGATAAGCATGCAGCAAAACCCTTTTCAAAGTTTTCAAGACTTATCTGAAGAAGAAACAATAGCTTTTAATCAAAAAATAAAAAGGGCTATCTTTTTCTCAAAAATGTCAGAAGAACAAAAGATTGCATGGACGGCGCAAAAAATTCGATATAAAAATTTAAAAAGAAAAGAAATAAACACATCTGACAACGAAAAATCCACTTTTAACAAAAAATCTAAAACGTCATAATAATACGACGGCTCTATGCAAGTGTATACCATAGCTTAAACATGCTGTGTGAACCAAATTTACATATGCATAAAAACCTACCATATTGCTGCGCTCATCTCCAGAAATATTTCCGACAGCAGCCACTTTGCGCTCTTTCTATCTAAAAAAAGAGTGCATTCAGCTCACAGCCTAGCAAATTACCTAAGTTTTTAAAGAAAACGTACAGCAAAAATTTCTTGTAAATATTTGATTGGCAGAACTCAATATTCATCATGAATGTAATGTATTTTATGTGTTAAAAATAATTCCACAATATCATTGATTCCTAGAATCAAAAAAGGTTATAGTTGCAAGTAGAAATAATACTTTTAAAAAAGGAAAAGTTATGAAATCTTATAAAAAATTTTTTATATAGTCTATTTTTAGCGTCATGCGTGCATGCATCTATTTTTGCCGGTGGCATGACAATAATTACACTTAACCTGCCTGCTGGAGAAGTTCTGTCAAATTTTCAAGGTGAGCATCGCTATGAATTTTGGGCATTAGATACTAAGCTCGGTGTTGAAGGTAAGGTAAATCTAATGCAACCTGAGCCAGGCACTGTAAACCAATTTAAAATTGATCCAAAATCTCAGATAGCGTATGGAGTCTATAAAGATTCCAACAAGATAAATGCTCATATGGCAAATCGTTTTTATGGCAAGGCTAAGTGGAATTGGACAATCGATGGCAACGGTGGTGAAACAATAGTCGGATCATAAAAAATTTACATGCTAATAAGACAAAAGGGAGTAAATAATATTACTCCCTTTATTTTTTTGTACATGCTCAAGTTTAAAAATCTAAAGTAAGTTGTAAACCCACCGTTGATAGAAGTGAAGCAAATGAACCATTAAATGGCATATTTACAAATATGGATGCTTGCGGATGAATTCTGTTGGTATTTTTTAAGAAAGCTGAATCAAAAGATAATACAGCTATCATATTATGGCGAGTCTGTTCATTTAAGCGTAAATCTGTATTAACTTGTTCATAACCAAATCCAGGTGTTTGTACTGATATCTGATCTTGAGCTTTTCTATAATATTCATACGCTAATTTTAATGATAAGCCGCCAACAAAATTGTATGCTTGTGCGTACAGATCAAACTGCTGAATAAAACCATACTCTTTATACACCATAGCAACTTGTGGTAACAATAATGAGGTTTGACTTGGAAAATTTGAAACTCGACGTGGTTTTGCATTGCCCCAAAGATATAAAAATTGGCCTCTAAATCCACATTGGAAATATCTTCCAAGGTTAACATCAAGACCACCGCCAAATGGAAGCCCAACTGATCCATCATTGCCAAAAGGTACTGACATGATCTGATTTTCATCAGCGACGATTCCAGTTGGAACGCTCAAACCTAAACGTAAATGAACTCGAACGTTGCGAAGCAGGCTGCGACCTTGCGGATAATCACAAACATAATCAAGAAGCATCGTAACGTCACCAAAGCCAGCCTGGCTATAATTTCCGGTAGAAAGATTAAAGTCCTGCAAAGCTTCACTCGTAAAACTATTAACAAGTTGCGTTTGAATAGCTTGCCCTGCAAAAGTTTCATTATTACCGGAGTACACCCAGTTTACATCAGTTAAGTTAACTTTATACACGGGAATAGAAACTTTAAAGTAACAATGTTGATGAAACATATACGATGCAAGAAGCGCTACCTGAGATCCATCAAACGTTCCGGTTGGAGTAAATAATCCATTTTCACCATTATTAACACCCCCACCAGCACCACCTGCCAACGAGTTAACCAATTGATTAAATTGGCTTGCATTACCAAGACCTTGAAACAACCCTAATAAATTTTGCTCTGGTTCATATATTTGCAAAGCATTTACTTCATGACCATCTTCATTAAACGATACGTTATCATAACTCAATTGCGTAAGTATCGTAAACTGGAATTTTGACTTTCCATAAATAGGCTCAGCTTCGATCATAAAGTTGTATGGTTCTAAAAAGCCAAGTGGCGCTGCTACCATACACGAATTGAGCATAAGAAAGCTACAAATAGCTATGAGTTTGTTTTTCATCATCAAGTGTCCTTTTCTATCTATATATTTCATGAATCAGCCAATAAACCAAAATCTGCAGCCAAGAGTAAGCTTCCTGAAGCATAGTCACGTACAATTCCTGTAATTCCAATAGAATTAAGAGCAGGAGCTATTGCAATATCAGCTGTAGAATAAGCTAAACTATAATGTCTACCTGAGTACCCTGCAGATAACGAAGGTTTAAGATATTTTACGGTTGCAGGCTGTTTACCTATTTTATACGAAGTTGCAAAACCAAATGACCCATCAATAAACATGTTATTACTCATATAATCAAAAATAAGGAGCGGATAATCTTGACCTTTGAGCAATTGATCTTCAATTGGAGTTACCACACCATTGGTAATTGTAAATCTATTTAATCGAGCTTGCTCAGTGGCAAAATCAATGGACAAAACATACAGATTACTTGATGCATAAAAATGTGCAGGATTTGCAGTTGTTGAAAGCGTTTGAATTTTGCTGACTGCTGGCAAACCAAAAGGAATCGATATTGGCGTTACAACACCTGGAAGACCATCTTGTAGATTGATAGAATACAGACCAGCTGTTGTTCCAAGCAACATGAACTCATCATCAATGAGCATGTCTAAACAGTATGCATATGAATTAAGCTGTGCAGCGGTCACAATTTGAACAACATCTAAAGCTGCTGGGTTGCTTGCAGTAAATTTAGCAGATGCCAATGCAATTCGATACACTCCATTATTGGTCATGACATATAAAAAGTTATTATCATTCACAATTTTTTTTACAAACGTAAAATTACCAAGTGTTTTGCAGGTTTGATTGCCATCAATTAAAGATGCTGCAGCTAATGTATTTGGTAGATACGTAAAACCTGTTCCATCATCATGAGATAATACTGACAAACCATTGTCACCACCCATGAACAACCAATTTTGACCGTTGTTAAGTCCATCATTACCAAAAGCAGTCGTGACAACTGAACCGATAGCAAGACCTTTATCAGCATTTAAAACTATTGAGGTGCTTGCTGATTGTGGCAGAATTTGAAACGTTTGCGTTCCAATATCAAGTTGACCTGTTTGAGCAATAATAACATTGCTATTTCCTGTTAGAGCAACCATCGAAACTTGTACGTCGGTTGTACTAAACCCACGAGTTGTAGAAGGGAATGCAATAACACCTTGCGCCCCGCCTTGATTTTGGGGTAATGAACTATTTGTTTTGGTACTTAACTGAGCAAAATCAGCAGATTTATTCCAGGTTGTTTGTTGAATTGTGTTTGATGCACTTCCGCTAACAAACATTGTTTCACCACTATTACGATTTTTGATAGCAAACAACATCTGATCTTGCGATCCAGCAACTCGTTGCCATGTTGTCCATGCTTGAATACGACCTTGCACGTCAAATAAAGCATCTGATTTAAACATGCCAGGAGTTGTTCCAGTTGCAAATGCTTCTTGAATTGTAATATAAACAGAATCACCTTGCACAGTTAACTGATCAATGTAACCATCTCCAGCTGCAATAGGCACTGGCCCATTACCAACTAATAAGCGAGCAATTACAGCAGGGTTTAAGCTTTCAATATCAATTTCATCCATATCTGCAAGCACTTGGGTAAATCCCTGAGTCCTATACGTAAAGCCACTAATTGTAAAATCTGCCTTAACTGAATTAAAAGCTGCTATTTTACCAAAGTTTTCATTGGTTGAAGGCATAGTCACCATCGGCATTGCGTAAATAGATTGAGCCCCATCTACACCATTATCTCGAGCAGCAAACAGATAACCTAGCTGAGTTGAAGTTGAAGTCGTCGATATGTTACGAACCGCAACTTGTCCAGCACCTGGCGTAGCTGAGTAAACTGCTGAAACTGGTGTATTAACCGTCGATGCTTGCACCAACGCACTATCAATAACTGATGAATAGGTCAATGAACCTGAAGTATCTCCTGTAGCATTAACGCCGGTCGCCACAAATAACCCGACAGCTCTATTGTCTGCTACTGTTCCAGTTGAACCAGGCACAACGTTTAAACCAACATACATACCAAGCCCATTTCCTGACGGGTATAAAGCGACAGTATCACCAATAACACTTAAATCTGCGGTGCCAGCAGTCAGCACTGGAGTGTCATAGCTTACAACCTCACTTGCTTGCTCTTGTAAACATGAATATGAAGCACCATTGTATGTTCTTGAAATTAACTGAATGAATGATAGTCTTGATGGATTATCTGAACCAAAAGCTCCCTCTGATCGAGCTGCTACAAGGTTCATTGAACCAACACCTGCAATAGCATTGATCACTTGACCATCAGCAAAATCAAATTTGTTGATAGTCGAGATTCCTTCATCAGAATTCAGTCCTTTGGCATTATCATTAAACGTCACTTCTTGTAGGTAATATATAGAATTTCGATTATCATCAGTAACAACAGCTGGATTAGCACCAACTAACGTTATATCAGTAAAAGCTTTTTCTAATAAAGGATTAACAACTTGTGTAACATCAATTGAAGCATCTACGGAAGTTGTGAGCATTGCATCTGAAGTGAGGTAAGGATACGAAATAAGGGAAGCAGTTCCACCTGAATTATCTGGAGCTATAAATGGCGTATAAGAAATCCCATACTTTTGTACCGTTTCAGTCTTACTACTTAAATCATCTGCAGTTGTGGTCCACATTTGATAATTCAAACCATTATAAATTGCAGATCCAATAGAAAAATCGAATGTTACACCAGCCGTCGTATTGTCTCCAATGGCAACAACAGCTTGAAGGTGGCAACTTGCTATCGACAAGAGACTTACCATAAAAAGTTTTTTTATCACGATAAAAAGCTCCTTAACTTTTAATATAAAGCATATCAGTATATTTATGCATTTTTAAATATCGACCCACTTTTCTGTTTGGAAATTTTATGCTATTATGAGCGTATAATAGACCTAGTTAGTGTACACATTTTTTAAAAAATTAGATCCTATGCATACAAAAATATTTTCTGCTACTCCCATTGGAATTCATGCTCACCTTGTTGAAGTCGAAGTCGACCTTTCATTCGGGCTTATCAACTTTTTTATTGTAGGGCTTCCTGACACTGCAATTAAAGAAAGTCGTCAAAGAATCCAAACAGCTTTAAAAAATTCTGGAATCAAGCTTCCTGAAAAAAAAATTACCGTCAATCTTGCTCCTGCAAGCCTTAAAAAAGAAGGTACGCTCTTTGACCTTCCTATCGCAATTGGAATCTTACAAGCTTGTAAATATTTGCAAATGGATGCCAATTTTTTAGAAGAAACTCTTTTTATTGGAGAACTTTCACTTGATGGAAGTATAAAATCTATTAACGGAGCTTTGCCAATTGCATATGATGCGCACAAGCTTAATAAAAAACGAATTATTTTACCAGAACAAAATGCTCACGAAGCAGCTCTTATAGGCTCTATTGAAGTTATTGGTGTTAAAAATTTAGTTGAACTTATTTTTTATTTACGAAAAGAACAACCAATGACTCCTACCCTGACTGACTTTCATAGCTATATTGCAGCATCACAAGCAACTGACCTTGATTTTTCTGATGTTAAAGGCCAACAGTATGCAAAACGTGCATTACAAATTGCAGCTGCAGGGCGTCATAATATTTTATTTGCAGGTCCTCCTGGATCTGGCAAAACCATGCTTGCAAAAAGACTGCCAACAATTATGCCAAATATGACGTTTGATGAGTCGGTTGCAACAAGTAAAGTCTATTCAATTAGCGGCAAACTTAATAAAGAACCACTCGTAACACAACGTCCATTTCGCAACCCTCACCACACAATTTCACAAGCTGGTTTAATTGGCGGTGGAACGTTTCCTAAACCAGGCGAAGTAAGCCTTGCACATAATGGGATTTTGTTCTTAGATGAATTTACTGAATTTAAACGAGACACCCTTGAAGCTTTGCGCCAACCACTCGAAAATCGCATGGTAGAAATTGCACGAGTGCAACAATCGATATCATTTCCTGCATCATTTTTACTGGTTGCGGCATTAAATCCATGCCCATGCGGCTACCTTGGTGACGCACAAAAAGCATGTTGCTGCTCACCAATGCAACTTCAAAAATACAAAGATAAATTATCAGGACCGCTGCTTGATAGAATCGATATTAAAGTTACGGTCTCTGCAGTTTCGTATGAAGATGCTCAAGCAAAAAAAACTGTTGATGCTATTTCATCAGCATCACTTAAAGAAGGTGTTAACAAAGCACTTGCAATGCAAATGATACGATTTGGCACCGAAAATAAAACCAATAGCATGATGAGTGCAACTGATGTAGAATTATACTGCAAGTTAACACCTCCAGCAGAGCAACTTCTCAAGAATGCTTTTACTAAATTAAGCATGAGTATGCGCGGGTACCATAAAACATTAAAAGTTGCTCGAACCATTGCTGACATTGAACATGCTGAGTTAATTGATGTAAAGCACATTCAAGAAGCTATTATTTATAAATCTTAGAAAAATAGAGTAGGAAAAATATGAATTTAAAAAAAATTATAATCTTGGCACTAGCTATCGTAACAAAATCATCATGTTTTTATGCTGCTGAACAAACAAATCGATCAATTGAATCAACTCAACAAACTTATGATAATCAATACAATGTAGCTCGTTACAATCCCCAGCCTTATCGTAACCAACTACATAGTGTTATAGATCAGTTGCAAGCGAATTATGCTTTTTTGACTGAGCATGACAGAAACATCACTCTAAGCTTAACGCCAAGATCGACTGGCCTTATAAAATCAAATATTTTATTATCAAGAATAGGACGAGATTCAAAGGTTACAGGAAGAAGCAACGAGATTATAAATTCGTTGATTCCAGAAATACACGAAATACAAGATACCACACAGCGTGCATTATTTCTAAACCTTATGGCTACAATCAATGTAGAACTTGATAAATACGGTAATCGTCATCATAAATAATTATTTATGACAAATCGTTTGACATCACGATGAATATAAGGTATATTTATTTTGTGGTAGATATTTCAACTAAGCAATTTGCACTAAAAACCACCATTACTTGAAAATCAAACTATATCGCGGGGTGGAGCAGTCTGGTAGCTCGTTGGGCTCATAACCCAAAGGTCGTTGGTTCGAATCCAGCCCCCGCAACCAAATTCATAAGTCATTGTAAATTTTTACAGTGACTTATTTTTTTTGTCTTAATTCTGCTAAAAACTCATTTCAATTGACTTTTTACATACCAAACAGATACTTAACAAAACAATTTTTTATTAATTTAAAAGTACAAAGGTTTTTATGAATCTGTTCGCATTACTTTCTGGTATTATTTTCATGATGCATCCCATTGAAAAGTTTAAAATCCCTCATGATTGCCATAAAATTGAATCTGCAATAGAAAAAATTGCCTATGGTCAATTTGCAACGTTACATTATGATCAAGATATATACAATAAGCTAACTGCCTTACTAGAAAAAACACATACAATATTAAATTGTGATGACAAAATACTTGAAGATCGCAACAAACGAGCTCTTGATCATAATTCGTTGATTCAAGATTTTAATCACATTTATCATGAATATCACATGGCGCAAAAACACAATGAACATTGCCCTGAAATTACAAGCTACTTAGAAAAAAATAAAAATATCGACCTGACTCAGCTGTCAGATCATGAACAAGAAGCTTTCAGTGTAATGCAAGACATGAGAAGAAGTTTACAATGTGATAAAGAATGTTACCAATCTTTTGATATATTAGAAATATACTCTCATAAAAAATAATCAGATGCATCAAATCATCTATATAAAAAAGACATGATAAAATTTATCATGTCTTTTTTGTTTAAAACTTACCAGTATTTTTAATTTTTATATTTTTAAATTATTTATTTACTCAAGATACGAAAATGAAACGCCAAAAGCTTTTCGTGTCGCATAAATACCAGCAAAAAATAATAAACTTAATGGCCCAAACCAGGACCAAAAACCAAACCCATGTAAAAAGAAATGGGTATCCATCACAACATGAAAAAATCCAAAATTAAGATCATGCGAAAATGAATATTGTGCTATGAAGCGTGATATTGTATAAACAGCACTATAAAAAACAGACCCTAAAGCAAGTAACTGCACACAATAGTTACGGATCATTTTCATAAGATCTTTGGTATGGAAATCAACCTTAAAATAGTACGCCAAAATAGCTATAAATAAAGCTACTCGAACGCCAGCAGAAAGACTTGTTGCAAGAGCTAACCCCATGCCACCATACACACCAATCAGCATGCGATTCATAAAAAAATTCAATGCAATCGTTGCAATGGCTACACCAGTTGCAATGCCAGTCGATTGTAATGCGTAAAATGCATTAAGCAATATTTTTTCTAAGGCAAAAAATAACAAACCAACTAAGTATGCGTTCATGTTTGACTGAGCCTGAAAAACATGCTCCATCGTAAATTTAGAAGATAAAAACATGGTCTCAAATATTTCTCTTGACGATATCATCATGATAAAGGTAACCGGTACAATCATCCAAATAACAAATTTAATAGCTTCAGCAAGATATGCTCCAAGCTCTTTTTTTGAGTTACCAATTTTAGAAAAATAAGGTAAAAGAACGATAGATAATGAAGTTGCAATAACGCCTAACGGAATATTAACAAGCTGGTATGCAGTACGGATTAATGATAATGTACCGCTTTGCAAGTACGAAGCAAATGCAGAATCGATCCAAAAATTTACTTCTCCAATCCCTACGCTGACAATACATGGAAACAGCTGCAGCATGACCTGTAAAAAGCCTTTCCATGCAATAGCTCCTGGCAGCCTAAACTCAAATTTATAGAGCATACAAACCCAAAGATGTAATAATAAATTGAGGAAAGCTGCAACAACCCAGCTCCAACACAATGCATCAACTGACCATGAAAAATAAAGTCCAAACGACAATGCAACAACATACAAACAGTTTAAAATAACGGGAGCCAAGCCTGGCAATAGAAATCGATGTGAAGCTTGTAATGCTGCAGCCAAAACTGAACTTGATGATAACAGCAAAATAAATGGAGCTAAAATTCTTAAAAACTGGACACTTGCGTGCAACGATTGCGCAGATGCGCCTGGAGCCATTTGATGTACAAAGAATGGTGCATAGTAACAAATAACTGCAATAAGACACGTAATCAAAGCTTCGATCATTAAAAATGATACGGTTAATAATTTATTAACTTCTTGCTTGCCATATTTTTGTTCTGCATGAATAAATGACGGAACTAACACTGATGACAAGGCGCCTTCTGCAAATACTTTTCGTAATGAGTTTGGCACACGCAAAGCAATAAAAAAGGCATCAGATATTGCTCCAACGCCTAAAAACTGAATTAATAAAATTTCTCGAATATAGGCAAAAAATCGACTCAACAACGTAGAGCTGCCAATACCTAGAGTTTTTTTTATAATTGAACGAGACATCTCTACCATCCTTGATTTATAAAATTTTTATACGACTATCAAATCTAATTTTTTATCTTTAACCACGCACAGTTCTTCCATGCGATCTGCAATTACTTTGCTATGAGTACTTACGATGAGCCCCATGTTGTATTTTTTCTGATAATGCATAAGCAAATCAATGACTTGCTGGCTAGAAACATCATCTAAATTTCCTGTTGGCTCATCAACGAGCAAAAACTGCGGAACTATAAAAATTGCTCGCAAAATTGCGACTCGTTGTTGCTGACCCCCAGATAACATTGCAGGATATGCATCAGCTTTATTGAGTAAATTAACTTCAGTAAGTAAGTTACGTGCATGCTGCAAACTTTGCTCAGTTACGGTTCCTGCCAAAATAGCTTTTAACATAACATTTTCTAGTACCGTCAGTTCAGCAAATAGTGATGCTTGCTGAAAAACAATGCTAATATTTTTTTGAAAAAATTCAGCTTTTTTTTGCGGTGTAAAAGATTCATATTTTTCACAAGACAACTTCTCAGTTGTCAGTCTAATATAACCAGCTGAGGGTGTATCTATTCCTGCAAGCAAATGAATCAACGTCGATTTGCCACTGCCAGATGCTCCCATAATTGCATACGATTTGCCTTGCTGAAATTCAATTGATACATCATGAAAAACTTCAACAATATGCCCTAATTGGCGATACGTCTTTGAGAGCGAAATGATTGATAGCAGTACATGCATAGAAAACCTCATATAAATTTAAGAACGTGTGGTTATGTATAAAATTACACTAAAATTTATATCAAAAATTGAAAACCAGCACCCTTCTATTGTAATCATTTTTTTAAAATTTTATATAAAATTTAGACAATAGAATTTTACTGATAATCGCTTTTATTTTAATAATCTTTATTCAAAAAAAGATGACAACTAAAAGATCTTTAAACAACCAGCATTCGACGTTATATTCGTAAAATATATTGTTTTTCAAATAACCGCTCCCTAATATAAGAGAAATTGCAACGATAAAGTTGAAGGTTTTTTCTACAAACTAAGGGGGAGGGGTAGAACAATGGAAACAAATATCAAGAACAATTCCACAAAGGATATCATGGCTCAAACAATACCTGTAGTTCCTGCTATAGATGTCATTGTTTTTCCGCACATGATTGTTCCATTACTTGTTATTGACGAACGAATCATTCAAGGTGTTAATCAAGCAATGAGCGGGCAAAAATTAGTTTTGCTACTCTCTGCAAAAAGCTATGATGAAGAAGAGTCTCCAGAAATAGAAACTGAAAATCTCTATAGAATCGGTACGGTAGCTTCGATTATGCGTGTGATTAATGTACCTGAAGGTGGTATAAAAATTCTTATACAAGGTATGTGCCGCGCAGCTGTACAAACAATTCAGACGACTGATGGCATATTAAGTGCAAATATTCAGCCAGTTGAATTTACTAACAAAGAAGATGAAGAAACAATTGCTTTGGTTAAAAATATTAAAGAAGTTTCTGGTCAACTATCTATGACAAGTCAGTCATTTAGCCCAGATTTTCATACTATTTTAATTAAGATGCAAAATCCTGAAAAAATTGCAGAATTTATTCTGTCTCATCTTGATCTTGAAACTGTAAAAGCTCAAGAACTCTTAGAACAAACAAATCTTAATAGCTTGCTTGAAGGCATCTATCAAGAGCTGCACAAAGAGATTTCTGTAGCTCAAGTGCAAGAAAGAATCAGAAATCATACTCGTGATGCGATCAATAAAAGCCAAAACGAGTTTTACTTACGCGAACAGCTTAAATCAATTAAAAAAGAGCTTGGCGAAACTGATGACGACTTTGAAGCTTTACGAAATGAGCTGCAAGCAAAAACTTTACCTGAAAAAGTAAAAGCTGAGATGGAAAAACAGCTGAGTAAATTAGAAAGAATTTCTCCAGACTCAATGGAAGCGACCGTAACAAGAAATCACATTGAATGGGTGCTTTCATTACCATGGGGTGTTTATACGAAAGACAATCTTGATATTGCGCATGCAAAAAAAGTCCTTGATGAAGACCATTACGGGTTATCAGAAATCAAAGAACGTATTTTAGATTTTATCTCAATCAAAAATCTAAAAGCTGATGGAACAAGCCCTATTCTTTGTTTTACTGGTGCTCCTGGTGTAGGAAAAACTTCACTTGGCAAATCAATTGCGCGTGCACTTGGTAGAAATTTTTACCGAGTTTCACTTGGTGGCGTTAAAGATGAATCAGAAATCAGAGGTCATCGCAGAACGTATGTTGGTGCAATGCCAGGACGATTCATTCAAGGTTTTAAAAAAGCAAAATCGATGAATCCTGTTATCTTGATCGATGAATTAGATAAAATTGGTTCAGATTTTCGAGGCGATCCATCAGCTGCTATGCTAGAGGTGTTAGACCCGCAACAAAACAAAGAGTTTCATGATAACTATCTAGGAATTCCGTTTGATCTTTCAGACGTTTTGTTTATCGCAACTTCAAATGATGTCAGTGCTATTTCTGGACCGTTACGCGATCGTATGGAAATTATTGAACTTTCTGGCTATACAACTGAAGAGAAAATAAATATAGCTAAAAAGCACCTCGTTCAACAAGCTGTAGCTGATTCAGGGCTTCAAGCTGAAAATTTCGTTTTAAACAATGAAACGCTGGGCGAAATCATTACTGGGTATACACGCGAATCAGGTGTTAGAAACCTTGCGCAACAAATTAAAAAACTGTGCTCAAAAGCTGCGCGATCTTTTGTTGAAAAACAGGAAATTATTTCTATCAACAATCAAAATCTTGAGCTGCATTTAGGGCCAAAAAGATTTATGGATGAACTGGTTCATGCAAAAAATATGGTGGGAATAACGAACGGTTTAGCTTGGACTTCATTTGGCGGTGAAGTTTTAAAAATCGAAGCTTTAATGATGGCTGGCACTGGTAAATTAATTTTAACTGGTCAGCTTGGCGATGTGATGAAAGAGTCTGCACAAGCAGCTTTAAGCTATGCTCGCTCTCATGCACAAGAGTTTAATATATCTGATGATATGTTTACAAAATATGATCTACACATTCACGTACCTGCAGGCGCAACGCCAAAAGACGGCCCATCTGCTGGTATAACTATGTTAACATCTATTTTATCTGCATTAACAAATCGCTTAATTGATGCTTCATGCGCTATGACAGGTGAATTAAACTTACGTGGTGAAGTGATGCCAATTGGTGGCGTTAAAGAAAAGCTGCTTGCAGCAAAACGTAATCATATGTCATCTATCATATTGCCTGAACAAAATAAGCATGATTATGCAACAATTAAAGAGTTTACTGATGGTATTGATGTCATCTGGGTAAGCCATGCAAATGAAGTGATGGAACGAGTATTATTACCCCATAACCTGGGATAATAAAATAGAATAGAAATAAAAAAGGGACGGATGTACACCGTCCCTTTTTTACGTAAAAAACAACTTTCAGTTTAGTTTACAGAACGTAAATGCAACTTACAATGTATTTATTTATTTTCAAAATAGTTGCTTTTAACAAGCACTTATTGCTAGTATAGTTTCATACTGAATCAAAAAAAAGGAGAATAGTATGTCTAAAAAATCAAAACAATGTTCATATACTGGTCATATGCACACCATGAACAGAATCGATGTTGAGAAAAAAGCATTTGATAGCGTAACAGCTCAACAATCTAAAATGGATTTAATGTCTCAACGTGGAGTGCCAGTTAAGCATAAAAATAAAGGCACTGATGTTGCCTTGCCGCAAGAACTACACAAAGAATCTGCATGCAAAGCATGTAAATAATCAGCCCTGACTTAAATCTAGGGTTTTTTGAACTGATTAATAAAAAATATTTTTTAAAAAAAGGAATATGCTATGAAAAATTTAAATTTATATTTGACGATGACGCTTATGGCTATTGTTCCAGCAAGTCCACTATTAAGTTCTGGTGCAAATACAGCATCAATTGCAAGTGCAGAGACTGCTGTCATACAAAGTAATTCAATTGCAGGCAGTCAAACAATGGGATTAGCATCTGAGTTTTCTTCATCAGTCACTCCTGCTCCTGCAGTTACGTCAATTGATTCTGGCAACGTAGCAACACCGTCAGCTCCAACACCAGTTGAAAGCGCAACATTACTTAGTGATAACAGTGCTCCTGTACAGGTAATGCCAGTTGAACAACCAGCTCAAAATGTAGCAGTAGCTTTAGCACCTGTAGAGCCAACTGTACCTGCTCCAGTCGTAACTGAGGCAGATCAAGCTCAAGTAGCGCCAGTATCACAGCAAGCAGCTCAAGAATCTGTAGCTTCTGCTGTCCCAGCAACAAATCAAGAAACTACTACACCATCAGAAGAAGAATGTGCATGGAATAGTATGGGCAGTTGTGTTCAATCAGCTCTTTTTTCAATGTACGCAGCTGCATGTAACGGTGTTACTGCGGTTAAAAATATGATTTGGTAAATAAAAATATCAGATAAAAAGAGGCGTTTTGCATCATGCAAAATGCCTCTTTTTTATTTTTGGTGTAAGTGAATCATGAAGTGATGCACTTCTTTTTTAATATCTTGTAAAATTTCTTGTCTATCATAGTTTTTAATAGCTCGATCAATCAAACTAACAATGATGCAAACATCTTTTTCATCAGCACCAAATGTCGTGATTGCAGGAGTTCCAATTCGAATACCACTTGGATGTAATGGTGGTTGCGTATCAAAGGGTATCGCATTTCGGTTGATAAAAATATCAACCGACTCTAATACCTGTTCAACTTGTCGACCATTCATACCAGTTGGCAACACATCAATCAAAAAAAGATGATTATCAGTCCCACCTGTTAACACTTTATACCCAAGACTCATAAACATTTGCGCCATGACTTGAGCGTTGCTTATAACCTGTTTTTGATAGGTTACAAATGAAGGCTGCATTGCCTCAAGTGCTGCTGTTGCTTTTCCTGCGACATGATTCATTAACGCTCCACCCTGCATACCAGGCATTAACATTTTATCAAGAGACTTTCCAAGCTGTTTTTTCGACATAATCACCCCACCGCGAGGACCTCGAAATGTTTTATGCGTTGTCATGGTAACAATATCTGCATGTGGAAATGGTGATGGATGAAGATCAGCTGCAATAAGCCCTGCAATGTGTGCAACGTCAGCCATCAATAAAGCGCCAACTTGTGCAGCAATTGCAGCACAACGTTCAAAATCTATAGTTCTGGAGTATGCTGATGCGCCAACAATAATTAATTTGGGCTTATGCAACAATGCAAGTCTTTCGATTTCGTCATAATCAAGCAACAATGATACTGGATGCACACCGTACGAGACAATGTTGTAAAATTGATGCGTCCAGTTAACTTTATGGCCGTGCGACAAATGGCCACCAGCTGCAAGATCCATGCTTAAAATGGTATTACCAGGTTTGAGTACTGCAAGATACACAGCTGCATTTGCTTGCGAACCTGAATGTGGCTGAACGTTAACATGCTCAGCTTTAAATATTTTTTTAAATCTATCAATTGCAAGAAGCTCTATCTGATCATACACAGCACAACCGCTGTAATAGCGAATTGAAGGGTACCCCTCAACGTATTTATTGCAAAGAACTGAACCAGTAATATCCATAATCTCTTTGCTTGCATAGTTTTCTGACGCAATTAAATTGATGCCATATTGTTGACGATATTGCTCTTGCTGTACAAGCGTTTGTAATTCCACATCTTTCATTTTTTTACTCACAGAGTCTTATTGCAGACTTGAACATGGTTAAAATTCAAATTTATATAAAACATCATACAAATATTACACCTAAATTAAAATATCCTCAGACTCAATAATCTGAGGATATCCAACCATACACATATAATTGAGAGTATATTATAAATAACCTCTGTAATGAGCTGTTTTAGAATCTACAGCAACTGCATGAACTGGTGCAGATGGCCTGGTATCAGGGCTACTGCTTCTTGAAGAATAGTCTTCAGCAATTTCATTTTCTTGATCAATCTGAATCATTCGTTGATTAACAAGCTCAAACAAAGCTGCTCTTTCTCTTTCAATTCGCCGTGCTGAAGGCTTCTTAAAGCAATATTTTGTTTCTAAGTTTTTACGCATGACTTGCAGTTGATCTAATATAGGCTGATCTTGAGGTCTATTTTTATCAAGAACGCAATATAATCGGCATGCAATCGTACCTAAAGTCTTTGTATCAGCCATTCCACTTAAGGTTGCGTTAGAGTCTAAAATAGCTTGATTATAATCATCTTGCATGCTTAATTGACGAACTCGTTGATAGCTCTTCTGCGTCTCAACTTGCATCTTAATTTTACTATCAGTACTTGTTTTTCTTGCAGCAGTTTCAAGTAATAAAGCTTGCGCTCTATTGTGTTCAATTTGGCCAGTTAACGTGTCAGCTCTCATAATCATAGGATTTTTTGGTGCTGAATTTTTTGAATTATATTCAGAAGCTTTAAGTAATGGATTCATAGAAAAAAAAGCAAGAACATACAGTGTAAATTTCATACAACTCCTTTCCTTCATAATCAATATTTTATGATTAATTTTCTATACCTTGCTATCCTGAGCAACAGGATGCGCATGAACAACAACTGTAACAGAACTACCTAAACCACTTTGCCCCACTGGAGCAGGCGGTAAGTTATTTTCTTCTGCTAAATTTTTCAATCTCATGTGTATTGCCTTGATAAGACCGTGACCTGTTGTTTTAATTTTTTGCGAACTTGGCATAAAAAAACAATTTTGCTTGTGCGCTGCTTGATCTATCCCAGCTAATTCATGTAAAATCAGTTGATCTTCTTGATGAGTTAAAACTGGATATAAACTATCTCGTACAACAAGCAACGTATGCATTTTTTCTATTTTAGTTTCTCTATCAAATTTCTTCATATCGTTTGTATCAAACTTACGTTCCAAGCTCCCAGCGCATTGCAATAAAACATCTTTATAGTTATTTTGCCTTTCAATCATATCAATTTGATCTCGCGTATTTGTTGTAGTAACCCGCATAGAAATTTTATTATTAATTTCTGCTCGCTCACGTTCAACTCGACGTAACTCTTCTTGAGCATTTTTGTTATTCTCTTCCAATACTGAAGTATGAACGCGCTGCAATATTGAATGCGGTTGTGAAGCTTGTATAACTAAAATGTTCATAAAAAGCGCAACAACACAGAACTTAATCTTCACACAATTCCTTTTCAATTTTTTTAAAATGTGTATGTTTTTCAATCTCACCATCATGTATAGTACAATTTTCATCTAAATGAAAAGATATATATAAAAAAATTTTCAAGTTGTAGCTATATTGATTTTTTTCCCACATCATTTTATACTCAAATATACGAGATTCATATCTTTCCCCCCACTTTAAAGGACATGCCTGTGATAGCGACTTCTGATTTTAAAAAAGGCCGTAAAATTTTGTTCCGCGATGAACCATACATGGTTATCGACTTTGCCCATGTAAAACCGGGTAAAGGTGGTGCTTACGTGCGCACAAAAATGAAAAACATGATCACAGGACTTATGCGTGAAGAAACTTTCCGCTCAGGTGAAAAGTTCGAAGATCCAGGATTAGAATATAAAGATATGCAATTTCTTTATAACGAAGATATGTTATACCACTTCATGGATTTAGATTCTTTTGAGCAAGTATCTTTAAATAAAAATCAACTTGAAGAAGCACTTGATTACCTTAAAGAGCAAGAAATTTATAATGCACTTTATTTTAAAGGCAAATTAATTACGATTAACGCTCCAATGTTCATGGAATTAAAAGTTGTTGATGCTCCACCTGGGGTACGTGGAAACACAGCTCAAGGCGGCGGGACAAAAACAATTAAACTTGAAACAGGTCTTGTTTTGCAAGCTCCATTATTCATTGAAGAAGGCGATATTTTAAAAATTGATACTCGAACCAACGAGTACATTGAACGAATTTA
Organism: Candidatus Chromulinivorax destructor; assembly: GCF_003366055.1. NCBI lineage: Bacteria > Candidatus Babeliae > Candidatus Babeliales > Candidatus Chromulinivoracaceae > Candidatus Chromulinivorax > Candidatus Chromulinivorax destructor. Next base: position 636,195 of record NZ_CP025544.1, read on the forward strand.
ACGGAATATAGTCTATGAGCGATCAAAACACCGACCAACAAATCGTTGATCAAACTACAGGCGTTGATGATTTAGTCTCGCAAAATTTAACAACTCGTAGAAAAATGAGATCGTTGTTATTTCACGTGCTCTATGCAGCTGATGCGTTTGATTACGAAACATCTGCAGTTGTTATTGCAACTAACTTTAACCGTGAATATGAAACAAATATAGATCTAGAAGGCGAAATCATTAAAATTGTTAATGAAATCGCATTGAAAAGAGATGAACTTGACGAACAAATTGTACCCTTTCTTGAAAACTGGAAGTTTGATAGAATCGGTCGTTGTACACTCTTAGTATTACGTTATGCTATTTGGGAAATGCTTTACACTACAACTCCACACAGCATTGTAATTAACGAAGCTATTGAACTTGCAAAATGCTTTGCTGAGCAAGATTCATACAAATTTGTAAACGGTATCTTAGATAAAATTTATAACAGCATCAAGCCAGAAGAAGCTGGCGATGATGATAATGAAAATCTCTAGATAACTAGTATCTACAAAAAAATTAAGGGCTCCAATCTAACAAGATTGGAGCCCTTTTTAATATTCTACAAACTATAAAATTACTTATTTATAGTTTTACTTACAACTGTTGCTGCAGATGCAGTAGTTTTTAATCTTGTATTTTGCATTGATTGCAAAGTTCTATTAGTTGCTTTTTTAGACCCTGTTTCAGACCAGGTTTTTGATAAAGCATTTTTTCTTGCATGCGGCTCTTCAGAACTGTTTCTAAAAGTTTTGCCCGCAAATGCATTAGCATTCATTGCAACTACAAACAATGCTAATATTTGAAATTTTTTCATACATAATCCTTAGTTATTTTAAAATTGCTAATCTTTGTTCGTCTTTTCTTTTACCAGCTTTTAATTTCTTATGTCTATCTGCTTTTGGAGAACATCCAAAATGGCAAACTGTGTCTGGCGAAACAGCTTCATCATGATTAACTAAAAATAACGGTGAATTGCGCTCTTCTTTTTTGGTTTGACGACAAACAGCATTAAAAGCACTCACTGTTTTACTATAAGACTTTGAGCTTGGTGAGCCAAGTTCACTTGCACAAGCTTTTTCGATACCAAAAGCAAGTAATACACAAATTAACAATTGAAATATTTTCATAAAAAAACCTTTGAGTAACATGTTTTAAGCTCAATAATAATAATTCAGTGTATCAAATTGAAATATTATTGCAAAAAAATAAATTCTCAATAGAAAACAAAAAAATATAGAACAATCTTTAATTGATGACAACTAAAAATCATTCTATATTTTAAATTTACTTATTGTATAGGTCTTAAATGCGTATAAACGATAAACCTTTAATAACTAAAAGCACACCAATAATAATCCAAATTACTGCATTATTTATGATATCGTAACCTGCAAGCAGATATATACCTGCAACAAGTAATAAAACTCCAATTAATGTGCTTTGTATAGCGTCTAATTTATTGTAATCCATAATACTCTCCTTTTTTAAAATATTTTACACTCTTATAACTACTTGTTCATACTAAAAAAAGTTCATAGCATTGCGCAATTAAATAGTAATTAAATTTGAATAAATCATGAAAAAGCTCTGATAATCAATTCCCAAGAAATATAAATAGATTAAAAAACAAATGAAAAACAAAAAAGCTCTCATTTTCATGAAAGCTTTTTTTAATTGTATAATGCAAATATCTATAAACTAGACACTAATTTATTGCAAACATGCAGCTGTTCTGCAAACAACCAACTCACTGCATCTATTTTTTCTTTTGTATGAGCTTTATTAAGAGCTTTTAGAAAATTTTGTGTTTCCCATAAACAAAACTGCAAGCGCTTTTCACGATCTTTATCACCACGAAGCTGAGACAAGCCTATCTGCACAGAGTAAACTCCGTATGATGCGACGTCCGCAATAACTAAGGACGTTGCTTTTGTTACAACTTTTATCTGCTCTTCGTCAAAAGCTTGCATTGAGCAAAAACTGGTGATTAAAGCAAGTATAAACAATAATTTACTTTTCATTTTTACATCCTAGTAACAAAATAAAACCTCATTACAAAGTGAAATCTCTCATAATTTTTAGTTTAAATCTAAAGATTGCTGCATCGCTTTACTCAAATTTTCATAGTGCAATGCTACCTTTGCACGCTTCAAATTTTCTTTTGCGGCGAGCACAGCTCGCTCGGCATTTTTTGCTGCTCTAAACGCTGTAAATTGTTTGTTAACATCACCTATTTTATCTGAAGAAATTATGCGGTTAAGCTCAGGATAATACTGATACGTACAATTTTTAGCGCAAGACTTGTAGTCTACAACTAATTTAGAACCAAATTCTTTTAGATCAGCTTTATCTTCTTGTGTGCAATCACAACAAAAACCAGAAATTAACCTTGGCTCTTGAAATATAATATTGATTATTTTGTCAGAAGCCACTTGTGTAAAATTTTCAGCAGCTTTTAAATTTTCATATCCAAAGCTTGCTAACATCAATAAAATTATATTTGATCTGTTCATTTTTTATTTTTTTTATAGGTGAAAATATTTTTACTATTTATTTAACTATATCAGATAGAAAAGTTATGTAAAAAGCATGACATATAACTGTAAAGAATCTATTTCATTGACTTGGTATGTTTTCAGGCTCATAAATTTAACTATCCTTAGGCGATAATTATTAATGTAAATCTACTGCTTTTTGCATCGCCTGAAATACCATCGCGTAATGCTCCGGTGATTTTTCTTTTTTTCTTTTTAATACTTTTAAATTTTTACTTGTTGCACATTGATTATCTTTTAGTTGCTGATCATTAAGCTGTCTTTGATAATTTTGTGCTAACATAAAAGCTGTTATAGGATTTGCTTGCAATGCTGTAACAGCGCCACTCAATACAAATAACAATGCTAAATTTTTTATTTTCATTTTGATATCTTTCATAAAGGAAAACTTTTATTACGCTCTACCATGTTATCAAATAGAAAACATTTTGCAAAATCAGTGTGACAGTATGAATAAAAATTTATAAAAAATATGAAAACAGAAATTACAGTCACACAAAATAAAAGATGGTAACATTATATTTCTATAATATTACCATCTTTTATTTAATTATCTCAATAAACTAGGCTGACAATCTTTGCAGATTATAGAGCTGGAAAGAATATTGCTAATTCACGAGCTGCACTTGCTAATGAATCTGAACCATGAGCAGCATTTGCTCCAATGTTTGCACCGTACAATGCACGAACTGTGCCTGCAGCTGCATCTTTTGGATTTGTTGCACCCATAAGATCTCTCCATGCCAATACTGCATTCTCTTTTTCAAGAGCAAGAATAATGATAGGAGAAGCCATCATCGCAGCAACCATTTCACCAAAGAATGATCGTGCGCTGTGTTCTTTGTATAATTCATTTGCTTGTTCTTGGCTCATGTTGATTTTATGCATACCAACAATGTTGAACCCAGCAGCTTCAATCATATCAATAATTTTACCAGCGTTTTTTGCTGCAACAGCATCTGGCTTAATAATTGCAAAAGTACGTTCCATATTAGTCCTTTTTAACTGTAGCTTTTTTAGCTTTAACAACTTCTTCTGTCTTAGCTTTTTTGTCTACAGCAACATCAGCTGCACCAGACATATGTCTTTCAAGTTCTAGTTGGAAAGCAGATTTTGCTTTTGAACCTTCGTTTGAATGTGTAGATGATGAGAATGATTGAGATTCTTTTTTAGGAGCTGTAGCTGCTTTTTTCTTAGGAGCTGCTGCTGAAGAAGTAGTTGTTGAAGTTGCAGGAGCTGCAGCTTCTTTCTTTTCTACTTTTTTAGGAGCTTCAAGAGAAAGACTTAAACCAAGCTTACGCTCTTCAGCGCTTGCATTGATTACGCGTAATTCTTTTTCTTGTCCAGCTTTTACAGGCTCATCTTTTTGCTCAAGTAATTCTGAGTTGTAAATTAAACCTTCGATTCCTGTTGCAAGTTTAACAAAAGCACCATAGTTAGTGATTTTTGTTACAGTCCCTTTAACAATAGAATCTACAGGGTAATCTGCTTCAACAGTTTTCCATGGATCTTGTTTCAATTGTTTGATACCAAGAGCTACTTTTTTGCTATCTTCATCAATAGAGATAATAACAGCTTCGATCTTGTCACCACGTTTGTACAAGTCACCTGGATGTTCAATGTGTTCTGTCCATGAAAGGTCAGAAACGTGAACTAAACCATCAACACCTGGCATTAATTGAACGAAAATACCAAAGTCAGTAACATTGCTAATTACGCCTTTGATCGTTTGCCCAGCTTTAAAATCTTCGCCAACTGCTGTCCAAGGATTTTTTTCTAATTGCTTGATACTTAGAGACATTCTACGGTTGTCAACATCAAGAGAAACAACTAATGCTTCTAACTCTTGTCCAACTGTAAATCTATCTTGTAAGTTAGAAATTCTGTCTGTCCAAGAAATTTCTGAAATATGAATTAAACCTTCTACGCCTTTTTGTATTTCAACAAAAACGCCATAGTCAGTAATACTTGCAACTTTACCTTTAACACGGCTGCCCACTTGTACAGCTGCATCAAGACTTTGCCATGGATTTTTATCCATTTGTTTCATACCAAGAGAAACTTTGAAGTTTTCTTTGTCGATAGAAAGTACTTTAACAGAAATTGTTTCACCAATTTTAACAATTTCGCTTGGGTGAGAGATTCTGCCCCATGTCATATCAGTGATATGCAATAAGCCATCTACGCCGCCAACGTCGATAAACACACCGTAGTTAGTGATGTTTTTAACAACGCCTTCAATAACTTTACCAACTTCAAGAGATCCAAGAACAACTTTTCTTGATTCATCACGACGTTCAGCAAGGAATTTACGACGAGAAATGATGATATTTCCACGTTTTTTGTTAATTTTGATAATTTCTGCAGTAACCATTTGACCAACATATTGATCAAAGTCAGTTACACGATGTAAATCAACTTGTGAACCAGGAAGGAACGCAGGAATACCAACGTCAACACTAAGACCGCCTTTAACCTTGTGAAGAACCATACCTTCAACTGGCAAGCCAGCTTCTTGTAATTTAGCGATTCTGTCCCAAGCTTTAACAGCTTTAGCTTGTTCGTAAGATAGAACAACATCACCATTAACGTTTTCGATTTCGTCAATCATAACTTCGATGTCAGATCCAACAGACAAAGCTTTTAATTCATGTTCAGGAAACTCGTAAGCAGGAATAAATCCGTTTGATTTGTAGTCGATATCAACTAAGACACCGCTACCATCAACTTCAAGAATTTTACCTGTAATTAATTGACCTGTAGAGAATTTTCCAACAGTGCCATCATACAGTTCTTGCATATCTTTAAGTTGCTCTGCACTTAAAGTAAAGCCTTGATCTGCGACGACTTCAGCACGAGCAAATTGCTTCGGCTTAATAAACTCTTTTGACATAGCGCTCCCAATACAGTTTTTTATCTATCTAAAAAACTGAAAAAATGTAAGAAAAATAGTAGTATCACTTTTTAATTTAACAGATTATTTTTGACTAAGCAAATCACACTTTTTTTTCTAAATATGATTTTATTCCCTTTTGTAAAGCCATTAAAGACAGCATCCCGCACTGCATGCGCTTTAAGCCAAGTTGCATGTTTAACAACTGCTCTACCAGGGTGTCATCAAGCTCTAAAAGTTGTTCTAATTTCTTATCAAGAGCAAATTCTGTCAACTTTGATGCCATCGCAACACTTAAAACACAACCCTTACCCTGAAAAGCTATTTTAGTTATTTTGCTCTCATGAACAAGCGCGCATATTGTCACACTATCGCCACACGATGGGTTATACATTGGTGAAATAAAATCAAAAGATTCAAAAAGCCCAAAATTTCTTGGACTTTGATAATGATCAAGCAATTCTTGCTCGTATAAATTTTGCATACTCATCTAAAAACCCCTCATTGCTTACAAGGCAAATGCATTCTCAAGGAGAAAACATAAAGCCTTGATTTTATTCATCCCCAGTCAGTACAGTATAGTAAATTTTATTACAAAAAGGATGTCTTCTATGAAACAAAAAAACAAATTAATGCTCTTTCTTTCTTGCGGAATACTTATTTTTCAGACAGCAATTTGCTCAGATCTTGACACTCAAGAACAATACGCTCAAGATGAAATAATGTTAACTAGAAACTTTAAGCCGATTACTCAACTCGATGGTAACGAATATTCAAATTTATCCCATGTAAATGAGTTGATTAGTATAAACAACAGAAGAGATTCAGTAGATCTTACGACTGCTATACAATCAGCATCAATTGAAATACTAAAACTAGAATCACTCAATAAAGTAAGAGAAACTCTCTTAACAAGCTACCTGAATAGCAATGAAGTTATTGCACCTTTTTCTATGATTGAAGAAAAATCAAACATTAAGAAAATTGAGCAAGAAAAAATTAAACAAAATTTAGCTTATAAAAATATTGTATCAGGAGGCATTGGAATCACATCTCTAGGAGCTTCAATTTATGTTGGTAAAGTAACAGAGTCATTATTAAAGTCGGAAAAGAGAGTCTTTGGGTTTGACGACTTACTTGCAGCAAGTGCTGCACAATCAATTTGGCAAGCTGTTATTCCTACAGCATTTACTGCTATTGTTGGCTATATTGCTTGGAGGCAAGTTGATTATTATTTACATGCAGAAGAAAGAGCTCGTTTAGCTATTATGCAAGACAAAATGGACTCTGCGGACAAAAGAATAACACGAGAATTTACAACAGCTGTCAATAATCTTCGCAAAGACGTCAACTCAAAAGATTTAGAACTCAATAAACAGATATACAAAGGGCTTTCTAAGTGTGATAAAAAACTAGATGAGGCATTAAAGTACCTTAATGAAAGTAATTTTAGACAAGACGAGCAAATTAAAGCAATTGTACATGAGCAACATGAACATACAGATGATATAAATCAAATAATAAGCTTACAAGCAAGCGCTATTCAAGACCATATCAATACAAACAGAGATGTTGTCAATAAATTAGTAGCCAAAATAACGGCTCTGGATTTATATGTTTCACAACTTCAACAAACAAATCATGAAATGGCAGAAAAACAATTATTAATGCTGCCTATGATGGAACGCATTAAAACTATGATAGAAAAAGACTGGTTTGAAGACTTAAAAAATATCTATATCCCAAGTGATTCAAGCGAAGAGCACAAAGATGAAAATCCATCCGCATCACCAAAAGCTTCAATGCAAAAAGCGCCAACTCCTTTAAGCGCAACATCCAGAACTTCAACTCCGACAGTTACAGTAAAAAATCCAACTCATCAAACTCATGTAATAAAACCTCAACCTCAAAAATCAAAAACTAATAGCGACGGATACCATTATGGTATATTTGAGATACTGTATGGTAAAAAAAATAAATAAATTTAAAAGGCCTTGATATTTTTGTATCAAGGCCTTTTAAATTTATTTATGCTCAAAAACTACAAAGTCAAATCAACTATATTTTTGATCAAAGGTGTAATAGATTTCACATGAATACGCTCATGATTAATTTGATGAGCTGGCGGAGTTGAGTTAGTACAAAATAATACTTTAACTCCTAGTGCCCACAAATCGTTCCACGCAACTCCATGAAAAAAAGCATGCGTCACAAAAATAACTATCTCTTCAACCCCCATTAATTTTAATGCCATACAAGTTTGTATTAAAGTCTGCCCAGAGTCTAAAATATCATCATATACCATAACTTTTTTACCAATCTTTCCTTGAAAATCATGCATAGTAAGCTCTTGAAAATTTCTTTTTTTCAAAAAAAAACCATACGAAACATGCGGAAAAAAATCATAAATCCAAGTAGATCTTTTAATAGCTCCGGCATCAGGATAAACAAAAGTAAATCCAAGTGAAACATACCGAGCCATATCATGAATAAATAGCTGTTCTGATGTTTGAACCAAAACAGGAACGGTTGCCTGTAACAACTGATCATAATTATGGGCCTCTATAGTTACAACTCTACAAACCCCCGTACTCAATAAAAGCGCATCAGCCCACACAAAGCCGTGAGATAGACCAACGTTATAAAGATCTTGTCGCTGATAGCCTAAGTACGGCGCATACAAGGTAACTGAAGATGCTTTTCCTTGAATTAAAGCATGCAATAATAGCAACAGAGTTAAAGACTGTTCTAGCGGAGCTGTAAGTGATCCAATAACAATGCATTTTTTACCTTGTACACTATCAAGCAACTTTACAACAAGTTCTTGATTTTCAAATTGCTGAACTTCATAAAAACAACGGTCAGAAAAACCTGCGGCTAAGTATTCATACTGTTCTTGTAGAAATAACATACAACCTTTCTTGCAAAAAAGGCCTAAGAATCTGAACAACAAACTCTTAGGCCTTTTTTATTATTTTTTATACAAATTAATTCTTAACAGGTAACGTTTCACTTGTATTTTGATCAGTTTCAAATTTTTCTTGAATTTCACTGCAAACTGCTTCTAAAGAATTTTCAATAGCAACAGCTTCTTGTTGCATTATTCTTTGCTGATATAAGCAATATGCAGCACCAGCTAAAATTGCAACACACAACAAGTTCATTAAAAACTTCATACAAACTCCTTCTGCTTTTTTAAATTCGGCCTACTTTGATTTTAACAAGTTTATCACTCGATAAAATCTTTTTAACAGCTTGCTGAACTTGAGCTATCGTTATTTTTTGTAAAACATCGACTTGTTTTTCAAAATAATTAAACGGCAAATTATACTTCTTTAAAAACAAGAATGTCGAAGCTTTTTGCTCATTGCTGTCATACAGAGAATCAAATGAATTAATAAGAGCATTTTTTGCTTCTTGTAGTTCATCTTCTTCTATAGAAAGAATTGCTTCATCAATTTCTTTTTTTATAACTTTTTCAGCTTCTTCTATTCTATCATTTGACACAATTGTTTTAATCAGAATCATACCCGGTTGTTCACTTGCACCATACAATAATGAGCCACCAATGGTATAAAACAAACCAGTTTGTTCACGTAATTTAAATAATCGAGAGCTCATAGAACGAAGCGCACCACCTGTTAAAATTTGATCAAACAACAAAATTTTATCGTAATCTTCATGTAATCTATCAATAGATAGTCCTGCAAAAAGAAGAACAATTTGATCCCGATTAATATACGATGTAATATCTTGTTTTTCAACGGTTGCAAGCCCTGGATAAACCAAATTATCAACAGAGCTTCCCTGCCATTGGCCCAAAGTTTTTTCAACTAACGCTTGAACATTATAATTATTAAGATTTCCCACAAGAGCAATTCGCGCTCCTTGAGGAGATATCATATGCTTGTAATAATCAATACAATCTTGCAATGAAATAGCCGCAAGGCTTTCTTGAGACCCAAGTAACATATTATTAAAAGCATGGTCTTTATAGACAACATTACGAGCCAGCTGAACACTAAATGATGAAGGATTATCCCAGAATTTCTTTAACTGAATTGCTATGCGACCCTTAACCTTATCCAAAGAAATATCTTCAAATGATGCATTGGTAAACATTTCAGTCAATAAAGACAAACCTTTTTCAACATCTTGCTTTAAGAACGTTGTGCTCACATGGCCTGGCGTTACATAAAACGACATGCCATGCGATTCAATTTCATCAGAAAAGCTTTGACCGGGAAAGTTTTTAGTTCCTTCTAAAAGCATTCTACTGACAACATTTCCAAGACCTTGCTTAAGTTGATTGTCGTAGTAATGATTTGCTTTAAGATCAATTTGGCACTCAACAATGTCAACAGTATCATTGTGAAACCACACCAATTCAAGCCCATTAGCAAGAACAACGCTGCCTGGTTTACTGTAATCAAAAGTTTGCTTTTCATTGAGGATAACAGAATGAACATACGATCCATCTTCAACAAGAGTTTCGCGTTGCTTTGCTCCTAAAATTGCTGCATCTTCATCATCAGATTCTTGCTGTAATTTATTCAAGTATGCTATCTGGCGTTCAGGAATCGCAACAACTTCCCCTTGGTTGCGAACAACTTCATGTAAATAATTTGTCGCAAGGTTCTTTATCTCTTCAATCAAAACATTCTGCTCAATATTGCCATATTCAAATGGGTACAAAGGATCTTTAATCGCAAGAAATGATTTTCCAATTGCATAAGCTTGTTTTTGAGTGTCTTCAAGCATTTGTTGATACTCAATTTGAGCAAATCGTTGCGCTCTTTCAACTTCTTTGACGCTTGGACCATCTTGGGCTATAAGATCAATTTCTCGTTGGATATGCTGAATAATTAACTCAATGTCTTTTGCATCTTTTGGATTAAACTCAATAAACAAAACAGCTTGATCAAATAAGTCATAAGAAAACGCGTGAATGCTTACAACAAGTTGTAGTTGATCAACTAAAAGTTTGTACAAACGAGAACCTCTGCCATTTGCAAGCACATAACAGAGCGATTCAACAATAAATTCATTTTTAGTTATAACTCCAGGAATTAAGAATGAAACCGTACAGATTGGTTGCTTAATATCTCTAAATAAACGAATAGACTTGCGTTTTACATCTTCATTTAAGAAAAACTTCTCATTATTCCAACCATTTCCCGCAGGAATATGTGAAAATTCTTTTTCAATTTTTTCATGCACTTCTTCTGGATTAACATCACCAACAATAATCATTACAGCGTTATCAGGTGTATAATGTTTTTTATAAAAAGCTAACAATGTTTCGCGAGTAACACTCCATAAATCTTGCTTATAACCAATAATTGGGTAATGGTAAGGATGCGACTCAAACAGATTGGTAACCATGGTCTCTGCAAGCGTTGCGCCATAGTTATCTTTATACATTTTGAGCTCTTGAATAACAGCTTTAACTTCTGAATTAAGATGCTCTTGCTTGAAAGAACAATTCGTCATACAATCTGACATAATTGGTAAAACTTTATCCCAGTTAGCTACAGGAATATCAAACAAGTAGCCTGTATAGTCATATGATGTAAAAGCATTACAACTTCCTGATAATTTACTGACAACAAGATTAATATCAGACTCAGTTAACGTTGTTGTTCCTTTAAAAATCATATGTTCAATAAAATGAGCAATCCCTTTTTCTCCAGATTTTTCATGCTTAGAACCAACATTATACCAAAGCTGTATAGAAACTTTTTCAGCACCTTTTTTTGGACAGACAAGAATGGTAAGCCCATTACTTAAACTCGATTGAATGACACGTTTGTTTTGCATAGAGCTGTCCCCACAGTTTTTACACGATTTAAATTTTAGACACACCAAAGTGTTTTTTTATGGTATACTAATCATAAATAAATACAATTTTCACCACACCCTTTCTCATGCAATCATTTAGTTTTTCTACAAAATATCTTGCCATAGTTATTATGGCTTTCATTGCCGGCATTTGCTGGACCCCTTATTCAATATGGAGCCTTGCGATTGCAAGCGGCAGTTTATTTTTAATTTTTCAAGAAAAAAATGCCCCTTTATTATGTGCTCTTGCATGCTGTCTTTTCTTTTTTGGATCAACTCGTTATTATCAAAACAGAGAAGTTTATTTTTCAGATAGCCACCTACTTGAAAAGAAATGCAACATCATTGCAACAGTCCAAGAGATTATGCCTCGCCTTGATGAGACTGAACAAATTTGCATTATCTTGCAAGTCCACCAGATAGAAATTCATGACAAAAAGTATCCAGTTCACAAAAAAATCTATCTATTTTTGCCTTACTACACAACAGTTTGGCTTAAATCTTATCAAAAAATATCCATAAAAAATATTATACTTAAACACCCTCATTCATCTTCATATCAAGAATATTTAATTCGAGAAAATGTATGGGCTGTTGCGCATCAAAAAAAGCTTTTTTATACAACTGTTGCAAAGCCAACTGCATTTCAGCAACAAATTAATCTGTTAGCAAGCCTGCCTTTACTTGCAACACAGCATAATTTTTCAGAATTAACAAAAACATTGTATCTTTCAATTTTCTGCGGAAAAAAAATAAAATCTCCAACAACAAATCGTATGAAAAAAACATTTCAATACTGGGGAATCTCTCATCACCTAGCACGATCAGGACTTCATCTTGTTATACTCATAAGCCTTTTATCATTTCTTCTTGCTTGTATCCCATGCAGCTCATCAAAAAAACAACTGTTCATACTTGCATTATTGTGGATATATTATGCCACAACATACTCTTCAGTAGCATTTATGCGAGCTTTTTATATGTATACTTTTTATGCATTATGCAAGCAGCTTTTCCTCCCCAGCAACTCCATTCACATTCTTTTTTTAACAGCTTTTTTTATATTAACGCTCAACCCTCACCACCTCTTCTTTTTAGATTTTCAATTGAGCTTTAGTGTAACTCTTTTGATATTATGGTTTTGTCAGGCAACTCAAAATACAAAAACTATTGCTTCTTAATTCTTCGTTTTTCTATGTTGGACTCAAAATAAGTCTAGTCTGATGGTTTAATAACCAAGGAGTTCGTACATGAAAAACGCTAAAATATATATGCTCATTTTATGCATAAATTTACTACACGCCAGCCACGCAATCACAGGCGATTTTGATTCTACAAAAGCTGAAATAAGCAACCTACAGATATCAGATCCAGAAAACATTTTAATCTATACTTCTGAATTATTGCGGCTATCTCTAGAACAAGACAAGGATCAGGAATATTTAAACAGTGCTACAGAGGAAGAACTATTAGACCTGCGTACAATCTCTGCTGAAAAAGATTGCACACTCGTTGTTTTTATGGCTGCAAATAACGATTTATACAGATTTGCACTAAAAAATATCGTTCAAATGGAAGCTGTTGGCTCCAATCAAAATATCAACATCATCGTTCAGCTCCACACTCCAGGTGCTAACAATCCTACAAAGCGATATGTAATAAAAAAAGGCAAAAGATTACTTGTTCCTGCAGAGGGCCCAGCGCTCACAACAAAACTTGATAGCGGCGATCCAGAAACCTTAATTGACTGCGTAGAGTGGGCAATGAAGTACTATCCTGCAAAAAACTTAATAGTTAATTTTTGGAACCATGGCTCAGGATGCTGGGATCCAGGAGTTTTGAAAACTATTAGCACATACGATCTTTTTTATATGAACTCTGAGACAAACCTACTTGAGCTTGATCGCAGCATTGAATTCATTGAACACATCGAAGAACAAAACAACTATAATCAAAATGAAGCTAAAAAAAATCAAGACACTCTTGATGATAATGATTATCTAGAAAGCGAAAAGCGCGGAATATGCTTTGATGAAACATACAAGAGCTACATGAGCAACCAAGACCTCAAGTACGCTCTATCGCAAATTCAAAATCGAATCTTAGGCGGTAAAAAAATAGCTGCAGTTTGGTTTGATGCTTGCCTTATGTCGATGATTGAAATTACAAATATATGCAAAGATCATGCAGACTACTTTATGGGATCACAAGATGTTGAATATGCATCAGGATCAAATTATCAATTAGCTCTTAGCCCTTTTATTGATAGATCATTATCTCCTAAAGAATTTGCATGCCACATTGTGCACTCATTTGAAAAAGCATATCAAAACATCACTCGTGATTTTACACAATCAGCAATAGATTTATCGTTAACAGGTGTCATTGAAGAAAATATAGAGCTCGTTGCCCAACAGCTTGTAACTGCAATGCAATACCAGACTGATAAATCAGTTTTCAAGATGATTCAACAGTCAAAGTCCCGGCCTGCATGCACATGCTTTGAGGAACCTTCTTTTATAGACATTCGCCATCTTTACATTAACCTTCAAGCAAACCTTGGGCAAATTAACCTTAATGACAAAGCAAAAGAAGCTACAATTAAAGCAGAATTAAAATTTCTTCTTGAAAAGGGAATTAACGCAATTAATAGAGCTGTTATAGCAAATACAACAGGAAGCAACCTTTCTCATGCTTGTGGAATATCTATATATTTTCCAGAAAGAAATATATTTCACTCCTACCCAATATGTAGTTTTGCTCGCTCAAATAGCTGGATGAACCTACTCATTCAATATCTTCAACAAGCGCGATGATATTTTAAAACAAGCCGATTGAGGAGTATCAACATGCCAATTAGATGTAAATATATTTTGTCATTGTTCATACTCCTGGGTCTGCCATGCAACTTACAAGCTCAATTTAAAAAAAAATATACCTTATTAGTTTTCATGGCAGCAGATAACAATCTTGCTCGCTACGCACTTTATAACTTAGAGCAAATGCTTACGGTAGGATCAAATCAAAATGTTAATGTTCTTGTTCAGATAAATACGCCGGGCAAAGAAAAAAAGACAGAGCGTTATTTCATAGAAAAGGGAAAAAAAACTCTTATAACAGCTCGCAACCAAGCCCCAGTAGAAAAATTAAATAGCGGCAGCCCCCAAACACTTATTGATGCAGCTGACTGGGCAATGAAAAATTATCCTGCAGAGAATTTAATTTTAAACTTATGGAGTCATGGCTCAGGAATTCACGATCCTTCAAGATACTGCAGTGAATTCAACCTAGAAGTCATTGATGAATTTGAACAACGAGGCATTTGTTTTGATGATACCTTTAAAAGCTATATGACAAACAAAGACCTTACATTTGCCTTGCAAGAAATACATCAAAAAGTCTTGCGTGGCAAAAAAATAGCAGTACTTTGGCTTGAAGCATGCTTAATGTCAATGGTAGAAGTTGCAAGTTCATTAAAAAATCACATTGACTACCTTGTCTCTTCTCAAAATGTAGAATACGCACCAGGTTCAAGCTATCAACTTGTTTTACATAAATTTCATCAAGAAAAAGTTCCTTTGCCCCAAGAAATTGCATGCCATATTATAGAATCTTTTACAAAAATATACGGCCCAACAAAACTTAATTACACTCAATCAGCAATAAACTTAACCAAGATCAATGCAATTGAAATAAATATAAACTCTGTTGCTCTTGAACTACTTACTGCAATAGAACTTCAAAATAAAAAATCAGTGACAACTCTTTTAAAAAAATGCAAAACAGCACCTTTATGCACCTGCTTTCACGAGCCATCATTTATTGATTTACAAAACTTTTACAGCAACCTTCAAGCAAACATAAATCAAATTAATTTGAAAAACAAAATCAAAGAAAACTCAATAAAATCAAATCTGCGAAACTTTACAAGGCAAGGTCTACAACTAATAAATAACGCAGTCATTGCAAATACAGCAGGAAATAATGCGCACCAAGCAAAAGGGCTGTCTATTCACTTTCCAGATCATGGAGCACTGCCCTCATACCTTTCTTGCGATTTTAACCAATCTAACAATTGGGGCAAAATGCTCATGCAATATGCGATTGCAAGCAAAGCATGATTCACACTGAATAACCAAAAGAAGGTCAAGTTTCTAATTGTATTATTATGTGGATAAGTGGTGGATAAGTGGTGGATAAGTGGTGGACAACTCTCACAGAGTGTGGAATAAGCCCTGCTAGAGTAGCTATTCAGAGCAAGAAGCTCGAAAAGATCCTCCAGCAAGCACTATTCAGAGCCCGCCAAAAAGTTATCCCCATAGTTATCCCCAAGTTATCCACCACTTATCCACATAAGGCGCAACCATCAAAAGGCCCTAACACAAAGGCTTTTTGATCACTAAAATAAAGTTATCCACATAAATGAGCCTTACCTATTACTATTATTACTTTATAAATATATATAATATGATATACATGTTCAAACACGAAGATACAGTAAAAACGGTGATCCTTTTCTTTTTCCCATTTTTCTGGTATTCTGCTTGTATACAAATTGTTATAAATTATTAATAGCCCTAAGAAATATTTAAACTATGTTACATAACGTAATATCTGAACTTGTTGATGAAAAAGGTTTGAAAAAATCTGATCTCAACGAAATTATCAAAGAAGGTATCTTAGCTGCGTATTTAAAAAATACCCTGAGGCCATCTTGCGCATTGATTTTGATAAGGCAGGAGCCGTTATTGTCGAAATCGAAAAGACTGTTGTCTCTGAAACCGAAAATGAACTGACACAAATAAGCATTAGAAAAGCTCGGTTCTTTAAAAAAGGCATTCAACTTGACGAGACAATGTGGATTCCCTTTGAAGGAACAATTGGCAGAGTGGAAATTTTAAAAGCAAAACAGGTAATAGCATCAAAAATTAGAGATGTTGAGGCGCTTACTGTCTACAATGAATTTATAGACAAAAAAGGCACTATTGTTCATGGTACTGTGCACAAATGCGAGCACAGTGGAACAACGGTTATGCTTCGTGATACACTAGCTTTTTTGCCTCGATCATGCTCAATTCCCGGAGAAAAGCATGTTGCGGGCAGACCAATTAAAGCTCTTTTGAAGGATGTTTACTCTGATTTTAGAAGTGGGGGCCAGTTAATCCTTGACAGAGCGTCTGGTGATTTCCTAGTCAAGCTTTTAGAGCTAGAGATTCCTGAGATTTATGACAAATTAATTGAGGTCAAAGCTGTTGCAAGAAAAGCTGGATACAAATCAAAAATAGTTGTTGCATCTCATGATCTTAACATTGATCCTGTTGGGACGTGTGTGGGTGTTGGTGGCGGAAGAATAAAGCCTATTCTTAAAGAACTTTTTAGTGAAAAAATCGATGTCATTTCATGGGTTAATTCAAAAGAAGAGCTCGTTAAGAATGCTTTAAGACCTGCAGAGGTTAATAAAGTTGAAATCGTTGACCAGGAAGCAAAGGTTTGGCTAAGTGAGGATCAGCGCGCTTTTGCAATTGGTAAAATGGGGCAAAATATCAGCCTTGCAGCTGAGTTGCTTAATTTAAATATCCACTTGATATCATCTTCATCATCTTCAGACGATTCGATTTCGTTTTCTGATGGTCAGGATGTTGAAAATAATGAAAATAATTAGTACGAGTAGGGTTTCTGAATGCGCATATATGAGTTTTCGAAAAAGTTTGATGTCGCTGTAAAAGACATTGTTGAGCTACTTAAAGAACGAGGCGTTCGTCGAGCTGATGCAGAATTCATGCTGACAGATTCTCATATTTCATTTCTTAAAAAGCGTTTCCATATTGGAGCTGTTAAAGAGCCAGTTCAGACTGCTCACGTAAATGTTGACATTGAAGACAAGGAAGTGTCGCTTGGGGATCTAGCACAACGTCTAGGTCGTCCTGCAAGCGAGGTTATTGTTTTGCTGTTAAAGCGTGGTATCGTGGCAAACATAAATAAACTTCTTCCTCGCGATGTTCTTGCTATAGTTGCAAAAGAGTATGGCGCAACACTTGTTGATACAGTTAAAGATACTGTTAATAAGAGTAATGTTGTAAAAGAGTCGCTTCAAAAAGAGCAAGTTGTTCAAGAAAAAAGAGATCCAGTTGTTGTTATTGTTGGTCACGTTGATCATGGAAAAACAACGTTGTTGGATTACATTCGCAAGACAAAAGTTGCTTTAGGAGAAGCTGGTGGAATTACTCAGCACTTAGGTGCATACAGCGTCCCAACTAATCATGGAAATGTTGTGTTTCTTGACACTCCTGGACATGAAGCCTTTTCTGTTATGCGCGAACGAGGCGTGAGCGTTGCTGACGTTGTAGCTCTTGTTGTTGCGGCTGATGACGGCGTAAGACCTCAAACAATCGAATCTATCAAGGCTGCTCAATCTTTAAAAGCACCGATAGTTGTTGTTATTAATAAAATTGATAAAGTTGATTCGCTTAGAATCGAAACTGTTAAGCGTGAGCTTTCTCAGTACGGTTTGTTGTCAGATGAGTGGGGCGGAGAAACTCCGTATGCACTTATATCTGCAAAGACTGGTGCTGGAGTTGATGAGTTAATAGAGCTTTTAGCTTTGCAAGCAGATATGCTTGATTTAGTAACAAGTTCTGCAGTTGCTGCGCGAGGATATGTTTTAGAGTCGCAAATTCAAAAAGGAAGAGGAGCTGTTGCTTCACTGCTTTTACATTGCGGAACTCTTTCTGTTGGCGACTTCTTTATATGTGGAAAAGTCGATGGTCGAGTCAATTCAATTGTTGATGGGACAGGTAAATCTTTGAAGTCAGTTGGGCCCTCAAAGCCAGTTTTGGTTTCAGGGTTTTATGATTTTCCTAAAGCAGGTGATTTGTTACAGGCATCATCCCAAAAAGAGGTTAAAAAACATCAGTCAGAAGTTGAGAAAGATGTTCAAGTAAAGCAGCTTTATGATGCTTCTCAGGCGGCAATAAATGTAATTGTTAAGGTTGGATCGTTTTCATCACTTGATGCTGTCGTTCAGTCATTACAAGCAATTACTGTTAACAGAGCACTTCCTATTCGTGTTATTTCTTCTGGTGTAGGCGATATTAATGAGAGAGATATTGAATTTGCAGAACAAGCTCATGCTCTTATTTATGGTTTAGATGTTAAAGTTGAGCGTAATGCAGCGGCTTTAAAGAGCGAGGTTCAAGTTAATATTTACAATATTATTTACAAGTTACTTGATGATGCTCGCGAAGCTGTTCTTAAAACCAAAAAACCTGAGTATATTGAGACTCAGTTAGGCAAAGCTATTGTTAAAGCAATATTCAAAGTTAACTCCTCTATTATTGCTGGTGCTGGAGTTCATGAAGGCGCATTGAAAAAAGGTCAATTTGTTGCTATCTATAGAAATAGCAAAAAAATAGGTGAAGGTATAATTAAGAGTCTTCAGAAAGATAAAAGAGCGGTTGATACAGCTCCAGAAGGTTTTGACTGTGCCTTTAGAATTGACACTTTCGAAAGCTGGAAAATGGGCGACGAAGTAATCTGTTTTAGCAGAGAAGAAAAGAAAGATTAACTTGTTGCTTTTTGTTGCATTGTGTTGCGCTAAGGCGTTAAAATAAACGAAAACCCCCTTCTAGAAGGGGGTTTTTTGTTGTTGCTTTTTTGTCAGTTTATAAAGTTTTTACTTTTTTGACGAATCTTATAAATTTGTTTGTAGATCTCTTGCTGTAGAATATTTGAAAAAGTATTTAGGTAGTATGGTTTGAGAACTGCTTATTAACGAAGTGAAAAACTATATAAAATAGTCTTCTCACTTCGTTTTTTATTTTAAAAGGCTTGCCAGCTTTTCCAGATTTCTTTTATCGTTTTCAAGGTCTTCTGAGTGTGGAGTCTCTAATATTTTAGGTACGTTTAAAAAGCGTGCATCATTTACAATCATCATAAAAGCTTGAATGTTTATTAATCCATCCCCTATGTTTTCATGCCTGTCTACATGAGAGTTTAATTCTTTTTTTGAGTCGTTAATGTGAAAGGCTTTAAGGAATTTTAATCCTATGGTTGCGTCGAAATGAGCAAACGTTTTTTCATATTTTTCGGCTGATGTGAAATCGTAGCCTGCTGCAAATGTGTGGCATGTGTCAAAGCAGACCCCAATTCTATTTTTGTCCTCTATTCTACTTATTATTTTTGCAATTTGTTCAAAGGTGTGTCCAATGCTTCGACCTTGGCCTGCCATTGTTTCAATAAGCACGGTTGTTAAAGACCCTGGAGTTTCTTTTAGTGATTTGTCTATATAATCACCAATTAATTCAAGAGTCGCCTCTTGACTGTCTTTTTCAGATGTTCCTGGATGCAAAACAAGGTATGGTATTTCAAGTTCATGACATCTATTAATTTCATCGACTAACGCGTGGTATGATCGCTCTTGAACTCCTACTGTCGATGAACCTAAGTTAATGAGGTATGAAGCGTGTGCTATAACCATTTTAATGGGAGAATTTCTTTTTGTTTTAATAAAAAGCTCAGCTTCGCTTTGGCTGATTTTTTTTGATGCCCACTGACGATTGCTTTTTGTAAAAATTTGAATAGCTGTACAGCCAATTTTTGACCCGTTTTCAATAGCGTTGAAAAAGCCACCTGAGACTGAGAGGTGTGCACCTAGCAAGTGAGTGTGATTGTTCATAAAATCCAGTCGTTGTTTTATATGTTTTTGTACATTATAACCCTTTCAATTTGCTGCGCTAGTTTTTTTACTCCGGCTATTGTGATTTCTCGCGAAATTTAATATAGAAAAATTATTACAACAAAAATCATATAGAATATAAAAAATAGCAATTTGATATCAAGAGTTCATTTGATAAATTTGACAATAGTCGTTATTTTATAGAAAATAGCTATGATACGCTATTATACAATTGACAATATTCTGTCCTTTCGTTTTCGGGATTTTCATGAAATTTTTTCGACTTAATCAGCTGATAGCAGCTTTATTGCTATCGACATTTGCATTTTTACAATCTTCTTCATCCAATCAATCTATCAAGATGGCTGGTAAGTTAACAAAAGAGATGTATGCAAACCATTTTATGACGTACCTTAATAATACCATAGCTAATGATGCGGCGTTTAGATATCGTACAACGCTTGATGGTAACTTTTTAGCTCAGTATGGGGATCTTAAAAAGAATCCTAAAGTTGAGATCAAAGGAACTGGACGTTTTCGTTATGACGTTGGAACAGCGGCCTTGGTTAAAACAGCTCCCGTTTCTTTATCAATAGCTGGTACATCTTTTGATATTCCATCAGCAAGTACACAAAAGACATTGTTGTTTTTGCGTGAATTATCTATGAAGATTTCTTTAGATGAAAATGAAGATGGAGCGACTCATTACTTAAAGTTTGGAAGTTTTCCTTACGAACTTGGTCGCGGTATCGCTTTAGGGGCTGCTTATAATTCAGGCGGCTTTTTAGGTCTTGATCCTCGATTCTCTATTGACCAATTTGCTTCAGGTGGTATTTTTCATACAGACCTGTTTCATGATAGTGTTTCTATGGACGCTTACTTTGCTTTACTTGCAAATCCTAATGGATCATTAAGAGAAAATGCTGAAAAGATTAGAGCTATGGAAATAAGCTCTTTGCCGTTTCAAGATCAAACACGCGGTCCAAATCGTGGAGTATGGTTTGGTTCAGTTTCTTTAAATTGGAATGCGATCGATTTAAATGATTGTAAGTTAAATGTTAACCCTTATCTTTATATGCATGTTTCGCCTGATCAAACATTAGAGTTTGTAGCCGATACAGACAGTCAGCTATATGGAATTGGGACTGCTGTTGAATTTAAAGTTGGTAATTTTGAGTGGGGCTTTGAAGGTGCTTTTCAGGGTGGACAGACAGAGATTAAAGCTTGGGATAGAAATCTAACAACGCTTATTAATAATAATGGCGATGCAAGTTTCCGTTATACAAAGGTTTACTCAGATGCTGGTTTAACAACTCTTGCTTATGCTACAACAGCCAACCAAGCTGTTGTAGATTCTTTGCCAGAAGGCTATTTGCAAAACGGTCAACAAATTGGCACAAGTGGTTTATATAATGCTAATGATAGGTTCCGTCCTGCCCAAGCTCAATTTTATCACGGTTATTTCTTTGTAACTGATTTTTCTTACAGTTTTCTTGATGGACAACTGAAATGGTGTGGAGATGTCGGATATGTTTCAGGGCAGCTTGATGATTTATATGACATTACTGGGTTAGATCAAAAAGAGTTAATGCACCGAGATTTTAATGGGTATGTTCCAATTCAGTCAGTTTACTCAGGAAAAAGAATTCAGCATCTTGTTATGTTAAACACAGGCGTACCTCGTTTTACGGTTATGAATCCGACTATAAGTCCATCTGATATTAATGCACCGTCTCGTATCACTGGGGTTGCAACGTTGACAGATAAGTTTACTAATCTTGCTTATACAGGAACCGCATTTGAAATTAAGCCTGATAAATTTAAAGATCAAAAGCTTTTACTAAAGCCAGTTGCAATTTATTATTGGATGGTACAAGCACCTTATCTTGCAGATGGAGTTACTGTAGCTTCGCACGCATTAGGAACGGCATTGAGTTTAGAACTTGAAGCAACTTTAAAAGAGTGTATAAATATTGGTGGATATGTTGGTTTGATGATTCCAGGGACTCAGTACAAACAATTTGCTGGTTTGCAGTTGAGAGGCGGTAAGCTTGGAAGCAACACTGCATATGTTTTAAACTTCTTTATGGCGTATAAATTTTAAATAAAAAGTGAGTATTATGACAAATATGAAGCGAACTACGTATTGTGGATTAATAACAGAACAATATTTGCATCAGGAAGTTACTTTAGCTGGTTGGGTTAATAAGCGCCGTGACCATGGAGGATTAATTTTTGTTGATCTTCGTGATAGAGCCGGTATTATGCAAATTGTTTTTAATCCTGATTTTGATAAGCAAGCTCATGCAACAGCTCATGAATTGCGTAGTGAATTTGTTATTTTAGTTAAAGGTAAAGTCATTCGACGAGATGACAAGTTGATTAATAAAAATATTGCTACAGGTGAATTTGAACTACAAGTTACAAGCTTAACTATTTTGAATAAGTCTAAAGCTCTTCCGTTTGCTTTAGATGAAGATCTTGCTGATGAAGACACTCGTTTAAAATACCGCTATTTAGATCTTCGTCGTCCTGAGATGCAAAAAAAATTGCAACTGCGTAATGATATTCTTTTTACTACACGAGAATTTTTTCATAAAGATGGTTTTATTGATGTTGAAACTCCAATTTTAACAAAAAACACCATGGAAGGGGCTCGTGAGTTTATTGTCCCTTCACGCGTTCATGAACATAATTTTTATTCATTGCCCCAATCACCACAAATGTACAAGCAACTATTGATGGCAGCCGGTTTTGATAAGTACATGCAAATAGCTCGTTGTTTTCGGGATGAAGATTTACGGGCTGATCGTCAACCAGAGTTTACACAACTTGATTTAGAGATGTCGTTCATTGAAGAAGATGACATTATTGGCGTTATTGATAACTACATCAAAACATTGCTTAAAAAAGTTTCAAACATTGATGTGCAAATTCCATTTAAGCGGATTAGCTACGATTACGCCTTTTCAAATTTTGGATCAGATAAACCTGATTTGCGATTTGATTTAAAAATTCAAGATTTTTCATCATTATTTATTAACACTGAATTGAAATTTTTAAAAACAGTTGTTGCAAATGGTGGTAAAGTTGGTGGTTTGCATGTGAGCGGGAAAGTTTACTCTCGATCAGAATTGTTAGCGTGGGTTGATGCGGCAGTTAAATTTGGAGCAAAAGGGTTATTGTGGATACGCTTTAATGAAGATTGCAAGCATGAATCTCCTGTTTCTAATTTTCTACCAGATAACTTCTTTGAACAAGTTAAAGAAATTTGCCCTACGTTGCAGGCTGGCGACACAATTTTCTTGATTGCTGGTGAGTATGAGGATGCATGGACCCTGCTCGGTCGTCTTCGTTTAGAGCTTGCACAGGATTTAAAAATTATCCCAGAACATGAATTAAATTTTTCTTGGGTCGTAGATTTTCCTATGTTTGAATACAACAAAGATGATAAGCGCTGGTACTCAAAGCATCATCCGTTTACATCGCCTCAAGCAGGTTGGGAGAATTTAGAACAAAAAGACATTAAAGCTCGAGCGTATGACATTGTATTAAATGGTGTAGAGCTTGGTGGTGGATCAATTCGTATTCATGATTCTGTTATTCAGAAGAAAATATTCAACATGATCGGTATGACGGACGAAGTTGCTCAAAATTATTTTGACTTTTTATTAGAGTCTCAAGAGCTTGGCTATCCGCCTCTTGGTGGTATTGCAATTGGAATTGATCGTTTTGTTATGTTGCTAACAGGCTCAAAATCAATTCGCGAAGTTATTGCATTTCCTAAGAATCAACGCGGTTATGATCCAATGATGAAGGCGCCTTCTGAAGTTGAAGAGCAAAAATTAGAATTATATCGATTGAAGTACTTACCAAAGAAAAATAAGTAATATTAAAAAAGAGAAAGAAGTTTTGTATGTTGTACAAAACTTCTTTCTCATAAAAAACACTTAAGAGTATAAAAATAAGGTTTATGATGAACTGCATGTTGAGCTATATGTTTCTATTTATTTTTTTAAACTCTGTTAATTTAGAGTCGATGGAAAAATCTTCTTCTTCTTCTTTGTATGAAAATTATGATTTGGGTGGAGATAGATGTATTGAAGGAGGAGCAGGAACATATCCTCCAATGTCTGATGAAGAATTGGCTATGAGAAAAAAAGCACGAAAAGACAAAAACAACAAAGCTCAAAAGTCTTGGACTGCTAAATTTTGTGGATGTATTTCAAATCAAAATGTTAAAAAAGATAAGTAATATTTGAATGCAGTATATATGTAAATAAACCTTGCATTTTTAAAATAAATCGCTATTTTATTTACATATATACTATAAATTTATATAAAAAATTATGTCAATTTCTTGTTGACAATGTTAGTTGTTCAGGTTATTATTTAAACATGATTTAAGTTTGAAAGCAGCAATCACCAATTAAAAGCAATCAACTCATTGAGAGGTTCTTTTAAGGGCGTAAAAATAAATTAAAAAGTTTTAAAAAAAGTTTGCAATTTGTTTTTATCTGGTGTAATCTTATTTCACATGGCAATCATGGTTTAAGTTTGAAAACAAAAATGCAGTCGATCGGTTTTATAGCTCTTTTTAGGGTCTGTAAGTCGAAAGAATCATGTGTCTGAAATTAAAAAGTTTTCTTTGCAATTCTCTTTCATTTGTTGTATGATAGTTTCTCTGGTTCGGAGGTTTGGTTACCTTTCGAGTTAGAGCTTAAATTTATCTTTGAAATTTCATAAGAAATTTGGTAATAAAATTTCCAAGTTTAGGATTTTTTGTCAATTTTAAAATATCACAGAAAATTTTGTGATGAAGAGTTTGATCCTGGCTCAGAATGAACGTTGGCGGTGTGCTTAACACATGCAAGTCGAGCGAGAGAGTCTCTTCGGAGATGAGTAAAGCGGCGAACGGGTGAGTAACGCGTGAGGATCTGCCTTTAAGTGAAGGATACCCTTGAGAAATTAAGGTTAATACTGCATACGTCCGTCATTAACATGACGGAGAAAGATGGCTTAGGCTGTCGCTGAAAGATGAACTTGCGTTCTATTAGCTAGTTGGTGGGGTAAAGGCCTACCAAGGCGATGATGGATAGCCGGCCTGAGAGGGTGAACGGCCACATTGGAACTGAGAAACGGTCCAGACTCCTACGGGAGGCAGCAGTGAGGAATATTGCACAATGGGCGAAAGCCTGATGCAGCGACACCGCGTGAAGGATGAAGGTCTTAGGATTGTAAACTTCTGTTAAGTGGGAAAAAAGAATCGCTTCAAATAAAAGCGAGAGATGATGGTACCACTAGAGAAAGCACCGGCTAACTTCGTGCCAGCAGCCGCGGTAATACGAGGGGTGCAAACGTTATTCGGAATTACTGGGTGTAAAGGGTACGTAGACGGCATATTAAGTTAATTGTTAAATTCCCCAGCTTAACTGGGGGTAGGCGGTTAAAACTAATAAGCTAGAGGATGAGAGAGAGAAGTGGAATTCTCGGAGTAGCGGTAAAATGCGTAGATCTCGAGAGGAACACCGATGGCGAAGGCAGCTTCTTGGCTCATTTCTGACGTTGAGGTACGAAAGCGTGGGGAGCAAACAGGATTAGATACCCTGGTAGTCCACGCTGTAAACGATGATCACTAGACGTTAGGCTTGCTTGCAGGCTTAGTGTCGCAGCTAACGCGATAAGTGATCCACCTGGGGACTACGGTCGCAAGATTAAAACTCAAAGGAATTGACGGGGGTCCGCACAAGCGGTGGAACATGTGGTTTAATTCGTCACTACGCGAGAAACCTTACCTAGGCTTGACATGCTTTTGACTGCTGCAGAAACGTAGCTTTCTAGACTTCGGTTTAGACAATTGCACAGGTGCTGCATGGCTGTCGTCAGCTCGTGTCGTGAGATGTTTGGTTAAGTCCTCTAACGAGCGCAACTCCTACCGTTAGTTGCTATTCCGTAAGGAAGCACTCTAGCGGGA
The DNA here is from genome assembly GCF_003366055.1 of Candidatus Chromulinivorax destructor. Taxonomy (NCBI): domain Bacteria; class Candidatus Babeliae; order Candidatus Babeliales; family Candidatus Chromulinivoracaceae; genus Candidatus Chromulinivorax; species Candidatus Chromulinivorax destructor. The sequence continues at coordinate 662,168 of NZ_CP025544.1, forward strand.
CTGCCTGGGAAACCAGGAGGAAGGTGGGAACGACGTCAAGTCATCATGGTCCTTATGCCTAGGGCTACACACGTGTTACAATGGTCGGTACAGAGAGTTGCAAACTAGTAATAGTAAGCTAATCTCTTAAAGCCGATCTAAGTTCGGATTGAGGTCTGCAACTCGACCTCATGAAGTTGAAATCGCTAGTAATCGCGCATCAGAACGGCGCGGTGAATTCGTTCTCGGACCTTGTACACACCGCCCGTCACACCATGAGAGTTTTTCATACCCGAAGGCATCTTAGCTAACCATTTATGGAGGCGGATGACTATGGTAAGGGAAGCGATTGGGGTGAAGTCGTAACAAGGTAGCTGTAGGAGAACCTGCGGCTGGATCACCTCCTTTCGAGGGAGATAAAACAGTTTGTTTTTATATTGGTGTGCAAAAATTTAACAAAAAATTCTAAACTTGGTACTAAACTTTTCTGGGCCTATAGCTCAGGTGGTAGAGCGCTCTGCTGATAACGGAGAGGTCAGTCGTTCGAGTCGACTTAGGCCCACCATTTGATTATAGGTGTCAGTGTAAGGGGATGTAGCTCAGTTGGTAGAGCATCCGCTTTGCAAGCGGAGGGTCAGCGGTTCGACTCCGCTCATCTCCACCAATTAAAAATTCTTATGAAATTAGTAAAAGACGTTCGTGTTGGTAAATGGAGTATAAAAAATTTTCTTGTGATCTTTGAAATATTTGTAAATGTAGTTAAGGGTAACTACAATTTCGACTTAGATAGTAAAATATCGAGTCGCTTTAGTTTGTATAATATTTAATATTGTATAATAAATTTTGACTAATTGAAAAGGGCATTTGGTGGATGCCTTGGTATCAGGAGGCGATGAAGGACGTTATAGCCTGCGATAAGCTTCGGGGAGCTGGCAAATGAGCTTTGATCCGAAGATTTCCGAATGGGGAAACCCTTCTTGGCAATCCCAAGAAATCTTTATCTGAATATATAGGGTAAAGAAGCGAACGGCATGAACTGAAACATCTAAGTAGTGCCAGGAAAAGAAAATGAATATGATTCCCGTAGTAGTGGTGAGCGAAATGGGAAGAGCCTAAACCCATGTCATGTTAAAGCTTGTATGCGTTGTGATGTGGGGGTAGTGGGAATATATGTCCGAAAGATACAAATTTCGGCTTGTGGTTGCATACGTCAGTAGAACAGCTCTGGAAAGGGCGGCCATAGAAAGTGACAGCCTTGTAGACGAAGGCCTATGCAAAACAAGATTATATATCCCGAGTATCATGGGACACGTGTAATCCCGTGAGAATCAGTCCAGACCATTGGATAAGGCTAAATACTACCTGATGACCGATAGTGAACAAGTACCGTGAGGGAAAGGTGAAAAGAACCCCGGGAGGGGAGTGAAATAGAAACTGAAACCAAATGTCTATAATCTGTGGAAGCGATGTATACGTACGCGCAACCATGTGCCTTTTGCATAATGAGCCAACGAGTTATTCCTATGTTGCAAGATTAAGTTTAGAAAGAACGAAGTCGTAGCGAAAGCGAGTCTGAATAGGGCGTTTAGTAACATGGGATAGACCCGAAACCAAGTGAGCTTTCCATGTCCAGGATGAAGTTTTAGTAAAATAAAATGGAGGTCCGAACCGGTGTAGGCTGAAAACTGCTCGGATGAGGTGTGGAAAGGGGTGAAAGGCTAATCAAACTTGGAAATAGCTGGTTCTCCCCGAAATATATTTAGGTATAGCCTTGCGCGATGAATTATAGGGGTAAAGCACAGTTGAGATTTTGGGGTCTTCACGATTACCAGGTCTTTACTAACTCTGAATACTATAATTTTAGAACGCAGGAGTCAGACTGTGGGAGATAAGTTCCATGGTCGAGAGGGAAACAGCCCAGATCGTTAAATAAGGTCCCTAAGTATTCGTTAAGTGTGAAAAGAAGTGGAGACGCACTGACAGCCAGGAGGTTGGCTTAGAAGCAGCCATCCTTTAAAGAAAGCGTAATAGCTCACTGGTCAAGTGTTTCTGCGCTGAAAATAAACGGGGCTCAAACGAATCACCGAATTTGCGACTTGCACTTTACTGTGCAGGGGTAGGGGAGCGTTCATTGATAGATACAAGCTTGACCGTAAGGACAGGTGCCGTGATCAATGAAGTGAGAATGTTGGCATAAGTAACGAAAAAATAGGTGAGATTCCTATTCGCCGAAAATCTAAGGTTTCCGTGAGATCGGATTATCCACTCAGGGTTAGTCGGCCCCTAAGTCGAGGCCAATTGGAGTAGACGATGGGAAACAGGTTAAATATTCCTGTACCGCTAAAAAGCGTTTGAGTGATGGGGTGACGCAGGAAGGTAGGCTGAATTGATGTATGGATGTCAATCTAAGCACAAAGATAGGTCTTGTTGGCAAATCCGCAAGATCGTTGATTTGAAGTGTTATGGGCATTCTGATCCCTAGTGGAGATGTGTGTTCAGCTGATCCTACGCTGACTAGAAAAACCTCTAGCGAGCTTTATTAGCGACCGTACCGCAAACTGACACAGGTAGATGGGTAGAGTATACTCAGGCGTTGAGATAACTATCATTAAGGAACTCGGCAAAATAGCCCCGTAACTTCGGGAGAAGGGGTGCCTGCGGCGTGAAAGCGCTTGCAGGTTTCAATAAAATGGACCAACCGACTGTTTAGCAAAAACACAGGGCTCTGCAAACTCGTAAGAGGAAGTATAGAGTCTGACACCTGCCCAGTGCTGGAAGGTTAACAGGATGGGTTATCCGTAAGGAGAAGCTCAGAATCGAAGCCCCAGTAAACGGCGGCCGTAACTATAACGGTCCTAAGGTAGCGAAGTACCTTGTCGGGTAAGTTCCGACGCGCATGAATGGTGTAACGAGTTGGACGCTGTCTTGATGATAGACTCAGTGAAATTGTAGTTCCGGTGAAAATGCCGGATACCCGCGACTGGACGGAAAGACCCCGTGCACCTTTACTATAACTTGACATTGATCTTTGGATAGGTTCGTGTAGGATAGGCGGGAGACTGTGATACTATGGCGCCAGCTGTAGTGGAGTCATCCTTGAAATACCGCCCTTATTCGTTCGAAGATCTAACTTTAAATTTCCGTAATCCGGATAAAGGACATTGTCTGGTGGGTAGTTTGACTGGGGTGGTCGCCTCCTAAATTGTAACGGAGGCATTCAAAGGTTCCCTCATGACGAATAGAAATCGTCTGTAGAGCGCAAAAGTATAAGGGAGCTTGACTGCAAGACATACAGGTCGAGCAGGTGCGAAAGCAGGATTTAGTGATCCAGTGGTTCTGTATGGAAGGGCCATTGCTAAATGGATAAAAGGTACGCCGGGGATAACAGGCTAATCTCTTCTGAGAGTTCATATCGACGAGGAGGTTTGGCACCTCGATGTCGGCTCATCGCATCCTGGGGCTGAAGAAGGTCCCAAGGGTTTGGCTGTTCGCCAATTAAAGCGGTACGTGAGCTGGGTTCAGAACGTCGTAAGACAGTTCGGTCCTTATCTGTCGTGGGCGTAGGGTATTTGAGAGAGGCTGTTCCTAGTACGAGAGGACCGGAATGGGCAAACCTCTGGTGTTCCAGTTGTTCCCCAAGAGCAACGCTGGGTAGCTAGGTTTGTAAGAGATAACCGCTGAAAGCATCTAAGTGGGAAACTCGTCTCAAGATAAGATACCCCGTTATAGTCGCAAGACTATAACATTAAGATTCCTTGTAGACTACAAGGTTGATAGGCTGGATGTGTAAGCACAGTAATGTGTTCAGCTAACCAGTACTAATAAATCGAATGTTTTAGCCAATCTATAAAAAAAGCTAAAGACGTGTAGTTATTTAACAACAACATTTACAAATATTTCAAAGCATCCAAGAAAAAAATTATTAAAAATTTCTGGTGCGTATAGCTTTGGGGCAACACCCGTTCCCATCTCGAATACGGTAGTAAAGTTCAAAGCGTCGATGATACTTGGCTGGAGACGGCCTGGGAAAGTAGATAGCGCCAGGATTAAATTTTAGGACTTCATACCTCAAAATATGAAGTCCTTCTTTCTTTCAATCATCCATTCAGCATACATTTACACAATATTTTAAAACACACATGCTCAAAAGTTTGATTATCAAAAATTTCCGGTGCGTATAGCTTTGGGGTAACACCCGTTCCCATCTCGAATACGGTAGTAAAGTTCAAAGCGTCGATGATACTTGGCTGGAGACGGCCTGGAAAAGTAGATAGCGCCGGGATTATAAATTACATAAAAAAGAGCTCCATAGAAATATAGGGCTCTTTTTTTTCGTCTTTTTTTAAAATAGTAGCTATTTTTTATGCAAAATTATATTTTTTTTGATATATCTATAGGGATATTGTCTTTTTGTTTGTTATATCGTGAATTTAAAATAATCTAAATTATTTGTTCTATAAAATCTAAAGAGAGTTTTATAGATAATTATTTGCTTTTATTTCTAAAAAACCATATATCTATACAGCATGTTTTATTGTTTTTTAGTGAAAAATAACAAAACTCTTGATTTATAGGTTGTATTATTTTCAATATTGTTCTGTTGTTACAAGGTTAGCAATATAACAATAAAGGAGTTTTTGTGAGAAAAATAGCAGTCTCTTTATCTAAAGGCGGAGTTGGAAAAAGTACCGTTGCAGTAAGTTTAGCTCATGGTTTAGCAATTGCTGGTAAAAAAGTTTTATTGGTTGATACTGATGATCAAGGCCAAGATAGTTTTTTATTAGGTGTAAATCCACCGACTGGACTTGCAGAAGTTTTATGCCAAAATTTATTAGCATCGCAAGCAATATTTTTAGCTCGACCAAATTTATCTATTCTTGCTGGTGGAAAGTCTTTATCAGCAGCAAAAAGAGAGATTGGCAGAAAAGATTATGGGGCAGAACAAACTTTAAGCGAAGTTTTAAAACCAATTGAAGATCAATTTGATTATATTATTTTAGATACATCTCCTGCATGGGATCCTTTAACTATTAATACATTATTTTATGCTACTGAAGTGTTAACGCCAGTTTCGCTTGAAGCTTTAACCATTAATTCTCTTGCAGAATTTGTAAATCGACTAGAATCTGTTAAAAAATTTAACAAAGATTTGAATCATTCTTACGTTTTACCAACTTTTTATGATTTGCGAGTCAAAAAATCATCAGAAATTTTACAACAACTAAAAGGTTATTTCCCAGTAAAACTGTGTGATGTTATTAAATATAACGTTCGAATTTCAGAATCTGCTGGTTTTGGGCAAACAATTTTCGAATATAGTCCAAATTCGACAGGCGCCCAAGACTATAAAAAATTTGTAGAAAGGATTATTTCTGATGAAAAATAGAAAAAGCACTCCAGATATTATGTCTAATTTAATGTTGAATCAATCATCTTTGATTGCAACAGAACCGGCAAACATGCAAAATGTTAATATTGATAGCAATAAAACAGTGTTACGTGAGCAGCAAGAAATGATTTCTTTAAAGGAAGATCTTAAAGAAATAGAACCTGCAAGCAATAAAACAGTAAAAAAGCTATCCAGCTTGCAGTAAAAGAAAAAACTACGTTTAATTTATCACAAGAAATTTTAATAGAACTTGAAGATGCATGGATAAAATTGCGGAGAAAATTAAAAGGGGAGCAAAGAATTACCAAAACTTTGATCGTCGAAAAAGCTATTAAGATCATATTGGCTGATTTTGAATCAAAAAGTGAGCTGAGTGATATTTTTCAAGAGTTGAAAAGTTGAAAATATTGTAAAAAATATAACAATAAAACCATAAAGTTTTGCTGCCGTTTAGATTTATTATACGATGAAAATCTCTCTATGTTGTTGTATTGTTGTATGGTAAAAAATAAAATACCCTAAAAAAGGCCAGTTTTTAAAACCGGCCTTTTTTATTTAGCGCATTAGTTAATAATGATCATATCATTTTTGACGTCAGTAGAAATATTTTTAGCTTCTGGATGCTTTAAAATATATTGTGATATGGGTACTATTAAATATTGCTTTATTGCTCGCTTCATTGGACGCGCTCCAAATTCTTCTACAAATCCTTTGTCAGCGATAAAATCTATAACAGAATCAGGAATATTCAAGGTAATTCCAAGATCTTCGACTTTATGTTGAAATCCTGCAAGATGAATTTTGGTAATATCTGCAATTGTTTTTTTATCAAGCATTTTAAAGTAAACGATATCATCAATTCTGTTTAAAAATTCGGGTCTAAATGTTTGCTGTAAAACTTTTTCGATGTCATGTTTCACTTTTTCATCGATTTTTTTAGCTTCTAAAATAATATGAGAACCGATATTTGATGTCATAATAATGATCGTATGAGAAAAATCTATCGTACGACCTTGCCCGTCAGTCAGACGTCCATCGTCTAATATTTGTAAAAATATGTTAAATACGTCTGGATGAGCTTTTTCTATTTCATCAAAAAGAACAACGCTATACGGATTTTTACGTACTAATTCGGTTAATTGTCCGCCTTCTTCGTGCCCAATGTAGCCAGGAGGTGAACCAATAAGACGGGAAACGGTATGTTTTTCCATATATTCAGACATATCAATGCGAATCATTTTACGTTCGTCATTAAATAAAAAATCTGCTAAGGTTTTTGCAACTTCAGTTTTACCCACACCTGTTGGCCCTAAGAACAAGAAAGATCCTATTGGTTTGTTTGGATCTGTTAGTCCTGCACGATGCATTTGAATAGCTTGAGCCACTTTTTCTATAGCCTCATCTTGTCCTGCAACACGTTTTTTTAGAATTTCTTCCATGCCTAAAAGCTTTTCCGTATCACCTTTTTTTAATTTTTCTGTTGGAATACCTGTCCAACGCGATAAAACTAAAGCAATATCATCTTCAGTAACTTCTTCTTTTATAAGATTGGAACCATTTTTTTTAGCTTTTTCTTGTTCATCAGCAAGTTGTTTTTGTAGCTGAACCAGTTTTCCATATTTTAATTCAGAAGCTTTTGCATAGTCACCAGCTCGTTCTGCTTGCTCGTATGCATAGGTTGCAAGCTCGATTGCTTCTTTTATTGAGCGTATTTTTTCCAGGGGTGCGCGCTCTGTAGCCCATTGGTTAGCAAGGGTTTGATGCTCTTCTTTTAAACTTGATAGTTCAATATCAAGTTCTTTGAGTCTATTTTGAGAAGCTTCGTTGTTCTTTTCTTTTTCCAGAGCTAGTTTTTCGATCTCTAATTGTCGAATTTTTCGCTCCATACGATCCAAACTTTCTGGTTTTGAATCGATTGCCATTTTTACCATTGAAGCTGCTTCATCAACAAGATCAATAGCTTTATCTGGCAAAAAACGGTCAGGAATATTTTTTGCTGATAGTTGAGCTGCATTGACTAACGCTTGGTCAGTAATTTTTATTCCATGGTGCAATTCATATTTTTCTTTAATCCCGCGCAAGATAGAAATAGTATCTTCAACAGTTGGCTCAGAGACTAAAACTTTTTGAAAGCGTCGTTCAAGTGCCGCATCTTTTTCGATATATTTTTTATATTCTTTAATGGTTGTTGCACCAATACAATGCAATTCACCACGAGCCAGAGCTGGTTTTAAAAGATTAGAAGCATCCATACCCCCTCCAGATGAGCCAGCGCCAACAAGCATGTGTAATTCATCGATGAATAATATGATTGAATCTTGTGATTCAGAAACAGCTTTTAAAATGCCTTTTAAACGCTCTTCAAACTCACCTTGATACTTTGTTCCAGCAATTAACAATCCAAGATCCAATGAGTAAATTTGACGATCTTTTAAGCTTTCAGGTACATCATTGTTAATAATTCGTTGTGCAATACCTTCAACGACCGCAGTTTTTCCTACGCCAGGTTCACCAATAAGGACAGGGTTATTTTTTGTTCTGCGAGATAAAATTTGAATGACGCGACGAATTTCTTCATGTCGGCCGATGACCGGATCTAGTTTGCCAAGTTGTGCTTGTTTGGTGATATTTTGACAATATTTATCTAAAATTTCGTACTCTTTTTCTGCATTTTTATCAGTCACTTTTTTTCCTTTTCGTAACTTATTCATCAGTTCTAAAATTACTGTTTTATTGAAATTGTGCTCTTTAAAAAATGTTGATATTCCATCAGGAAGAGTGTTTGAGTTGGTCCATGCAATTAAAAAATGTTCAAGGCTGATAAACTCATCGCCAAGCGCATCTGCCTCTTTTTTACATGCATCAAAAAATTTTTGTAATGACGGATCAGCGGTAAGTTGAGCACCTGAAATAGTCGGCAATTTTTTAATTTCGTGTTCGACCAATGATCGTAATTTTTCTAAAGAAAGATTGCATCGTTGATAAAATGAAAGACAAAATTCATTATCTAAACTTTTAGATATAATATGCAATGGTAGAAATGTTGGGTTCTGGTTTGCTTGAGCAAATTCAATACTTTTATTGATAAGTTCAGAACTTGATTGTGTGAAGTTTTCAAGATTCATATATTTTTCCTCGCGTCCTTTTTTGTACTATGAGAATAATTTAGAACTAATTTAGCAATTTTTTAGGCGATGTCGAGGCCTATTTTTATTACACAATAACTATGAAGATTTTCTAAATTGCTATATATATATTTTTTATATAAATTTTTTATATTTTATTAAAATAATGCTTATTATAAAGACTTTTAAGATCGTTGTAAAAATAAAAAAATTGTAATCAAAAAAAGCATGATATAAAAAATTTATTTTATATCTATACTTTGTACTTAATATAATAAGTATACATTGATTTTAATTTATTTTGTTTCAGATTGTCAATATTATGATGAAAGAAGGGCTACTATATTCTCACTTTAAAACTATCATCTATTGATCATTGTGCGATATCGTGAATCTGATAAAATGATGACAAAAAGTGTATGCATCAAAAACTATAAAAGGGATAGTATGAAAAATTTAATGACTGTATGCGCTCTATTACTTTACTCTGGTACAAATTTTCAAGCAGCAGAAAGTTTGCACAAAGCATGTATGCAAGCGGTCTTGAAAGGTGATATAGACATGATTGACCAATATATTCAAGAACAAGAGATTGATATAAATATTCAAGATGAGTTAGGCTTAACAGCTTTTATGCGTGCAGCTGCTCACGGACAACTTGAAGCCATGCAATTTTTGATAAAGCTGGGTGCTCATATTAATCTTCAGGATCACGCAGGTAATACAGCTATACTTCACGCTGTGTATAAACGTCAGCTTCAAGCAGTTCAATTTTTAATCGGTGAGCATGCTGATCTTACGCTTCAAAATTCATTTGGGTCAACAGCGTTGATGGTAGCAGTTGAGAACAATAACCAACCAATCATGAGTATACTTGCCCAAGAAGATTCAAATGTTAACGCACAAGATAATTGTGGCTTTACTGCTTTAATGGTTGCTGCGAATTTAAATTTGCATGAAGCAGTTGCATTATTACTCAAGCATGGTGCAGATGCTTTGTTGCAAGATAATGGAGGATGGACAGCTTTCAGGCTTGCCCAATTTCAAGGCAATACAGAAATCGCTGAGCTTTTAAAAGAAGCTCAATCAAAACATTGGTATAATTTTTTTAGTTAATTAAATAAAATTGTTAATATTTAAAATAAATATAGTTATACAGCTTTAATGTTTGCTTGCTGTTATGCAAATGAAAATTTGTTTGAAAAATGTGCAAATAAAGAAATTAATTCTCATGATGGTTATACTGCTTTATTGTGAGCAATAAAATAGAGGTTTGTAAAAAGAGTTAAAGTATTAATTTTTTTGATAAATGAAAGTATATACAGGTCGTTAGAATCAACATATAAATAAATAGGGTATATATACCTAAGTTATATATACCCTATTCTTAAATCGAGACTTTTAAAAATTTATTCTACAATTAATGTATATTTATCAGGATCTTTTGAACAATAAACATCTAAGAAACTGCCTGGAATAGATTCTGTTGTTGTTACAAACTTACGCTCTAAATAACTTCCGCGATCATTTCTTTTTTTATTGCGAGACTGTTCAATTTCTTCTCGTGATAAGTTGTGTAAAGCTATAATGCAATCAACAACTTCTAAAACATCGCCAACTTCGCTACTCAGCTCTTCTTTGTTTTTAGCTGTATGAACTTCGCCAGCTTCTTCAATTAACTTTAAACCAAGTTGATTATTATACGCTTGGTCATCTAAAATAACACGATGAATAATGTCACCATGGCGTTCTTCTAGTTGTTCAATAGCATTATCTCTCCATAATTTATTGTGAATAAATTTACGTCGCGGTACAATTGATGCAGTTTCTTCTGTTGTAGTTTGTAACTGTTTTACTTTTTTATACATGAAAATATTACAAAGTAGTAGTGGAACTAAAATGAGTATTGAGTTAAAGATTGTTTTAAAGTTCATAAGATTCCCTGTTTAGAAAAATTGTAGATTGGGTTATATTTTAATTTTTAGCGAAAAATGTATGCCAGGTAGGTTTTTAAATTCAACCTGGCTTGTCAATTGAGAAACTTTTTTATTTATAACGATTGCTGTATTTCTAAAGCTTTGTCTACACAAACAGATGCAGATTTTTCATGTTCCTGTAATCCTAGCTCTATAATTTTATCGATAAATTCCATCGGTCGCATGCCATCTTCGGCAGCTTGATGGAATATACAAGTTGCAGGCGTTAGACCTGGAAGTGTGTTAATTTCTATTAAAATAACACGGCGCTGGCCTGTTGGTGATTGCTGAGCTGTTTGAAAAAAGCAGTCAATTCGAGCGTATCCACGACCATCGACAGCTTGAAACATTGCTTGGATCTCTTTTCTTACAAAAGCTAAATCAGTTTCTGGTAGTAAAGCTGGGGTTTGGTTTTCGCCTGCACCGGGTAAAAATTTTTCTTCTAGCGATAACAATGCACCTTTCACGACAGTTTGGCTTGGCATTAAAGCTTGAGGATTCTCATTGCCAAGCACCCCAACAGTCAATTCCATGCCGGTAATTAACTCTTCAATGAGGGCATATTTTTTTTGCATAAAAAGCTCTTGCAGCGCTATTTCAACTTCTTCACGATTTTTTGGAGCAGAAACCATCACACTGCAACCATCGTCATGGGGTTTAATTATGCAAGGATAGCCAATAGATTGTAAAAATATCTCTAAGCTCTCATCTTTCTGTGCCCATGTATCATATGACAGGAGCAATGATTTTGGAACATGAAAACCTTGAGAGCTTAAAAAATTCGTAGTTTTAAATTTATCCATACATAAGCTGCTGGTAAAAACACCTGAACCATTATAAGGAATTTGCAGCATCTCAAGAGCGCCTTGAATAGTCCCATCTTCACCAGGGCCGCCATGCAATGCTATAAATGCAAAATCAATATGAGTTGCTAAATCTGACCAGCCAATTTGCTGCGATGTGTCTAAGTTTTCTTCAATTTCTCTTGTTGAATGGCATACAAGTAAACGATTGTCGATGATATTGAGTTTAACATCACTTGATACAAACAGAGGTACTATTTCATATTTTTTTGTTGATAGTTTATAAATTACGTTGCGTCCAGACTCTAAAGAAATCTCTTTTTCATTGCTTGGCCCACCAAACAAAACTCCAACACGAAGTTTTTTAAGGTTTGTAGAAGTTTGTTTTTCTGCTGCTTTTTCCATATCATAACTTTTTAATTCTGTTTTAATCAGGTGGTTAATTAATTCTGTGTGGCCAATATTAACTTCTGCTGCTTGGCGAAATAAAAACGTTGCAGGCCCCATACCAGAAAGAGGATTGCTATCAATAATTACTACACGTTCATCTGGGGTTAAAAATCCATCAATGCGCGCTAGGTTAGTAAAACCGATAATTTTCATAGCAGCTTTACAGGTTTCTTGAATTTTTTTTATTAACGAATCTGAGCATCGAGCTGGAGTTTTTTCATGAACTGCACCTGGCATATATTTTTGCTGGTAATCAAAATATTCAGAGCCTTTTGAAATTAAGACTTCTGTTGGAGGAAGTGCTACCAATTCACCAGTTGTGTTGTCCGTAATAATAATGCAGGTAAATTCCATGCCATGAACTTTTTCTTCAATCATGACTGATTGGCCTTTACTGCAGCTAATAAAGCATGCAGTCTCAACAGCTTTTTGTAGATCTTGTAGTTGCTTAACAACAAAAACTCCAAAACTTGAGCCTTCGTGAGATGGTTTTACAATCAAGGGAAATTGTAAGTTATGATCTATTAATTGTTTTTCAATAACTGAACTGTTGTAATTTTTAATTTGACTAACAGATATACAAAAACCAGCCGGAACATCAATTTGTTGTGCTCTTAAAAATTCATTGTGCAGCTGCTTGTTCATGCCAAGGGCGCTTGCAAGTTTTTTTGAGCCTAAATAAGGAATGTTTAAAAGCTCAAGCATAGCTTGTAATCTACCATCTTCGCCATATTTTCCATGGACAGCAATATACATAAAATCAACAAGATGAGGCAGTTCATCCCAGCTGACTTGTTGAGCTTGCGTTGTTAATCGTGCTTGAAAATCAGCTATTTTGCCACGGTATAAAAAGGTCCACGGTAAAATGTATAACTTACCATCGACTGATTGAAAAAGTGGAATAACTTGGAATAAATCTGCATCTAAATGATCACAAATTGTTCGCCCTGAGTTAAAAGAAACTTCGCGTTCAATGGACATTCCTCCCATCAAAACTCCAACTTTTAGCATGACGTAGATCCTTATTCTAATGAAGATTTATTGTTTAGTTATTCTTTTAGTTTACTGCTTTTATTTATTTATCTCAAAATATAGATGATATTTATACACATTTTTAAGAATTTTTCTAAAAAGTTAAATGTTCCTTATTTCTATTGTTTTGAGCATCTGTTGATTTCTGTTTGTAAATATTTATATCTTTGTTGAAAGTGTTTAAATTTTTATTATGAAATAAATAATCTTATGAAATATCTAAAAATGTTAGCTGTGCTTAGTTTTGTTTTTACTTCAAACCTTTTTTCCGTAGAACATGAAGTAAAATCAACTTCATTTCAGGAAGATCTTGAACGTTATGCAGAGCATGATTACAAAGCTGAAAATGAAGTATTTAAATTCTTACAAAAACAAAAATTGACACAGCAATCATTGTATGATTATTTTTTAGAACATACAGAATTTAATGATAGTGATCATGAAGATCAAATGCCAAACTTTGATGAAGTTGTGCAAGGAGCGCATGATCTTATTGCTGAAAAAATAAAAGATAGATTTATGCAAGGGATGACGGAGGCATTATTGCAGCAAAAAAAGTTACATGAAGTTCAAGATCCTGTTTTTCAATTTGTGATAAATCATCAAGATTATGATTTTATAAAATATCTTATGTATGAATGGTTAGGGCAATGGGCAACATTAAAAAATAAAATAAGCTTTTATGAAGGTGTACCTGTCCGTAAAAAAATGAATCTTTTCATAACAGTATTCTTTGATCGCCAAGATATTTTGCAGATGTTGATTACAGCGCATGCAGATTTAAATATTCAAGATGATCACGATAAATATACAGTATTAATATTAGCAGCAGAAAAAGGAAAAGAAAAATGTGTCAAAATGTTACTTGAAGCTGGAGCAAATAAAAACATTACATGTGCTTATGATGTTACGGCATTAATGCTTGCATCTCAAGCAGGTCATGAAGAAACTGTGCGTATTTTAGTGAATAATGGGGTGGATATAAATAGCCTTGATGTACATCATTGTACAGCTCTCATGATTGCAGCTCAAGCAGGTCATAAAGAAATGGTAAATATATTACTTAAGGCTGGAGCTGATAAAGATATTAAAAGTCTTAAAAATGAGACTGCATTAATGGCTGCAGTTCAAAAGGGTCGTACAGGAATAGTAAAAAAATTACTTAAGGTTGGAGCTGATAAAGATGTTAAAACTATTGATAATAAGACGGCATTAGATTTTGCAGTTCAAAGAGATTATAAAAAAATACAAGAGATATTATTACATGCCAATTAAGATAAACATGGGTAAATTATTTAGTATAATATTTTGCTAGTTGCGTGAATGATAATTTTAAGATGAAGATAGTTTTTAGGTTTTGTAGTTGTTTTGCCAATTAAGGTTTGGCGTGTTACAATTAAACAAGAGAAGATTAATATTAAATTGTCTTTTATTCTAAAAGTAATTATCCATTTTTAAAATTTTAGATTGTAAATCATATGCAAATAAAAAATCTTATCTTTACCGTTTTATTTAGTTTTTTCTCCATTATAGTATGCAGCTCAGAATATGACTGTTTTTTGCAGTATATACAGTTTGATGATAGCCAACATAGGGATCAATTATTAAGTATTAATGAAGTTGCAAACGGGGCCCATGATGTTATTGCTCACAAAATAAAAAATAGGTTTATGCAAGGCATGACAGAGGCTTTGTTGCAGAAAAAAAATTTAGATGAAATTCAAGATCCTGTCTTTCAATTGGTAGTAAATTATCAAGATGATTTCATAAAAGACTCTATGTGGCAATGGTTACAAGAATGGGCATATACAAAAGAAATTGGTCACTATAATATCGTAAATGTTGTAAGTTTTGAGCGTATAGATATTTTAGATATGCTTACAAAAGCTCATGTAGACCTATATAGTAATAGTTATTATTCTAATCCATTATTTTTTGCAGTTATGAGAAAAAACAGTCAAGTTGTACATATGTTACTTGATGCAGGTGTAAGCTTGAATGAAGATATTTTAGCTATCCCAGTTTTAGGTAATAATCCAACAATGTTGGGAATATTATTAAAATCAGATGCAGCAAGAATATCTCGGTTTTCTTTAGATGCAGTCGAAAGGCTGTTAGGAATTGCAGCTCTTTATAATTATCCTAAAATAGTAAGTTTATTACTTGAAACTAATATGTATACAAGTAAAACATGCAATTCAGTTTTAATGACAGCTATTCGATTTAAAAACTCTCGTATCGTAAGAACCATGCTTGATGCTCATGTTAATATAAATTTTAAAAACTCTTCAGGATTGACTCCATTAATGTATGCAACTTCTCAAGCTAATACTGAAATAATAAAGATATTTAAACAAGCAAAATTAAAAAATGATGAATACAAAGACGCTACTTATACAAGATCATATAAAATAAAAAAAGATTGAGATTGATGATAATAAAGATACTCTGTTTGCAATGTGATAGTTTTTGTTATTGGTAGTTTTGCCAATCTCAATTTGACATGTTACAATTAAATAATAAAATTCAATATCACATTATTCATTTATAATTTTTTAGATCGTAAGTCATATGCAAATAAAAAAAAAGCATCTTTTCATTTTAGTAATTTTTTTACCAATAATTTTATTTTGTGCAGAGCAAAATATAGCGCGTGATTCTTTAAAACAAAGAAGTCATAGTTGTCCTCAACAGCATGCAATATTAGAGCAGCTTTATATCCCGCATCCAGATCCAAACAGGCATGCTTATTCTTATAAAGATCCAAAAAAATGTTATAGTCCGTTGCAAAGTCTTTGTCAAAAAATGAATCTAAAAGAACAGGAGCTTGAAGTTGAAAAAATAAATTTTAAAAAAACCTCTAATGATCATGAAAGTGATTGTGAAAGTGAAGTATCTGATCATTCTCAAACATCTCAAGATCTTGATTCAGGTGAAGAATGTTTATTTGAAATTGATGACATAGACACTAAATAATTTAAAAAATAATAAAAACTAATAGATAGACGTAATTAAAAAAGGTTTATAGTGCTACAACATAATAATAACAGGCTTATTTGGATTGATCTTGAAATGACAGGTCTTGATCCGGTAAAAGATAAAATTCTTGAAATTGCAACAATTGTTACTGACGATGAATTAAATATTATTGCCGAAGGTCCAAATCTTGTTATTTATCAGCCTAATGAAGTTTTGGCTGAAATGAATGAATGGTGTCAGATTCAGCATAATAAAACTGGTTTAGTTAAAGCTGTACAAGAATCAGAAGTATCTTTAGAAGAAGCAGAACAGCTAACCTTAGAATTTTTATATGAACATTGTGATGAAAATTCTACCCCTATGTGTGGCAATTCAGTATGGCAAGATAAACTTTTTATACAACAACATATGCCTGACCTAGCAAAATTTTTTCATTATAGAATTCTTGACGTGAGTTCAATTAAATTAGTGATCAATCGATGGACTAAAAAATATAAGCTATTTAAAAAACTTGAAACTCACCGTGCGCTTGATGATATTAAAGAATCAATTGGTGAACTGAAGTGTTATAAAGAAAATTTCTTTAAACTCTCAGATGAAAATAACAAAATTTGTTAAAAAGAAAGCCTTGGATTTATCCAAGGTTTTCTTTTTAACTTCTATGACAACAGCATGATAACAAGCACTGCATAATATTTTGTGTGCTTTGTACCAATGGTGGCTCTTCTTGATTGAGTGTTTCTGGTGAAGGTTGATGTGGTGTATTATGAGCTTGGCCACTTCCAATTCTTGATGGTTCTTCATCAAAGGGTAATGCTATTACGGGGATTGCATTATGCAGATTTTCTGAGTTTGCGCGTCGAACATGTGTTGCTTGTGTAATTCGTGGGCGCACTCTTGCATGACTTTCAACTTGCTGTTGTCCTGGATAGCAATTATATAATGTACTTTGTCTTTGTTGTGCATTGACATGCATAATTGTTGTGTAGTTTACTACATGCTGTCTGTAGTAACGCTGTTGGGGATAGTAGTATTGAATTTGATTTTGTTGTATTTGCGCAGGCTGGTAATATTGCTGGTATGATGCATTTAAAAATGTGTTAACCATACATGAAAATATTAAAATCATAATTTTTTTCATACATACCCTTTAAGATTAAGAATCTGCCTGTAATTTTTTTATGAATTTTTTGTATTATATATTTGTAATTATATACAACCAGACTCCTGAAAAGCTAGGTTCTGTGAACCAAATCTTTACAAGAGAGTTTTGTTCTATGTTTTCTATGAAAACTTTGAGAATTTGCTAGCCGGTTTGCTTAATGAATTCTTTCTTGAGATAGAAAAAGCGTAAAGTGGCCGCCACCAATATTTTGGCAAATGAGCAAGATTGTATCTTGATTTTTAAATTTGGTTTACACAGCCTCGTAGTTGGCAAGAAACAAAGAGGTTGTGATTATCAATACATTTTTAGTCTGTAGAACCAAAACAGCAAAAACAGCTTGTAAAAAAAGAAGAGTTAATTTGCTCTTGGGTATGAGCTTGATTGCAAGCTTGAATAGGTATAACGCTTGCTCTTGAACTGTTATTTAGTTGCAATGTATGATTCTGATGAGAATTGCTAGACAGTAAGTCTTGACCTACTTCTATTACTGTTGTAGATAGCCTGTCAGGAGCTAAGCAAACATTGACAGCAGTTACTACAGCTTGCCTTGATTGTCTCTGATTATTATGTTCATATTGTACGTAGCTATCTGGATTATTGCTGGTATATCGCACAGTTACTTGGTGCACGCAAGAGCCTTTAATTTCATTGAATTGAATACTTTGTCCTGGCTGAAGTATTTCAACAGAACTTGAAATTTGAAAAGAAAAGCTTAGTAAGAAAATTATTCTTGTATGAAATTGGGTCATAGTTCTTGTCGCATCATAGTAAATTTAAAAATAAGATGTATGTAAATATTTAAATATGCACAGGGTATCCTCATTATGGTATTTCGTGTAATGAGTAGACATAAGCTCATGTTTTTTTCATAAAGCTTGCTGTCCTAATAAATAAAAATTTGCATAATAGAAAAGTATACTGTTGGTTTAGTGCAAATTCAAGTCTTAAGCAACTGGATCAATAGTAAAAAATAGTGATGATGCGTAGGGAGTTTTTTTGAGCTGTGAAAACAGTTGCATCATCATGCCGCGACTCATGCTTTTTAAAAATATTTTTTGGCAAAAAGTTCTTTGTACACGATAGATGACTGCAGGGACAGGGCCAAGTACCATAACTTCTTCTCCTGCTAAATCAATCAATTGATCAACGATCGCTTGAGCATCTTGCTCCACAATTTGTTGAGAGTTGTGACGGATTTCGATTTCTGCAATATGTTTTGCTGGCGGGTAGCCAACTTCTTGTCGTTTAATAATTTCGCTAGTATAAAATTTCAGATAGTCTTGCTCGTTAATAAAATTAAACAATGCATGCGGGGTCATTGTTTGTACGATAACACGACTTTCGTTTGATTGTCGACCAGCTCTTCCAGCGACTTGAATGAGTTGCTGTAAAGTTGTTTCTGCAGCATTGTACATAGGAAAGTGTAGGTTGACGTCTGCCCATAAAATACCTACCAGTGTCACGTGAGGGAAATGATAGCCTTTTGATATCGATTGTGTTCCAACTAAAATATCTATTTTTTTATCATAAAAATTTTGTAATGTTTGTTGCCAAACTTTTTTCTTTGAAGTTGTATCAAGGTCAGCACGTTCAATAACAGCAGTCGGAAATAATCGTTGCAAAATAGCTAGAACTTGTTGTGTCCCGATACCTTTATTGAGGAATTCTTTACCCTTACAGTCGGGGCAAATTTCGTACGATGGTAATACAAAGTTACAATAATGGCAGATCAGCCGACCATCTTCATGCAGCGTTAAGCTGACTGAGCAGTTATTGCAAGAAAATATAAATGTGCAACCTGTGCATTGCACAAAAAAGCTAAAACCGCGTCGGTTAAGAAAAATAATAGTCTGTTCTTTTTTTACTAATTGGTGCTGAATTGCACTGTATAATTGTGAGCTAATCCAAAAATTTTTACGTTCTTTTTTATCTGATAATGCAACAACTTGGACTGAAGGAAATTGGCCCGCAAACCTATTTTTTAGGGTTAAGAGACGCCATTTTTTTGATTCTACATTGAATAAGGATGAAATCGATGGTGTTGCAGAACCAAGCAAAACAGGAATTTTTAATAACGAAGCTTTGAGTAGGGCAGCATTTCGACTATGAATTTTTGGATGGTTTTTTTCTTGATAGCCAGCATCATGTTCTTCATCAACAATAATAATCCCAAGGTTTGCAATGGGTAAAAATATTGGTAAATGCACCCCAATAATAAGACATGGTTTGTTCGATAATAATGCTTGCCATAAAATTCGTTTTTGTTTGACTGTCGTAGCTGAGTGAAATCCAAAGATTTCAATATTTGGCATCTGAGCTTGCAGTAGTTTTTCAAATTGAACAGCAAGTGAAACTTCGGGCAATAAAAGCATGGCGCTTTTATCAGCCGCAAGAACTGATGCGATTAATTTTTTGTAAACTTCAGTTTTCCCTGAGCCGGTAACTCCATGTAAAACAGTTGCCTGGTATATTTTATCCTTGATATCTTTTGCAACTGCTTGGTATGCAGCTTCTTGCTCATCAGTGAGCACAACTTCTTTAATTTTTTCATATTCTGGAAGCTTGAGTTCAAGCTCGTCTTCATCTTCTTTTTCTGCTAAAAAGTTTTTTACACGCTTGAGAATATACAAAGGATCAATTTGATGAAAAGAGCTTATTTGAGCTGCAAATTGATGATAGGTTGTATCAGCAGGAAAAGGATAAATTGAATCGATTGGTCGAATCTTAAAAGGATAGGTAATACCTGGATCATTAATGCATACAACAATTGCAGCCTCAAGCCTTTTTTGTAAAGGAACTTGTACCATGGCACCTTGTGCTATAGAACTACAAAGATCTGCTGGTACAGCATAGGTAAGTTCTTTAGCAAAGTTATTCAGGAGGCGAACTGTTATGTACATAATTTTTTCTATATTTTAAGTTTTGTAAAAACAAATTTTTATGGGTAGAAGAACAGATCTATACCGTCTCTTTGTATACAGCTTTTTAATTTGTCTTACTAGGCTGTGTGAACTAATTGAGCTGTTATGCGCCATAAAGCTACCCCTGAAACTGCAGTGGCAGCTACAAGTATGGTTACACCAAAGAGATCATTTCTATCTTGAGTTTGTGATGGAGTACAATGAGATAGACAGACAAGCAAGGCAAGAGATATTTTTTCATAAGAGTGAGCTTTTTAAATCTGGTATGTATGTATTAATTAACTATTTTTTGGGTATACAGCAGTTGCTTGTGGAAGATTGCCACCTGAATATGGACGAGCAAGTGGAATGTTAGTAGATTCATTTTCTGCTGGCGGCGCTGAAGGGACAACATTTGCTTGAGTGTATACACGTGATGGATTACGACGCTCTTGCTCTCTTTGGTTACGCTCTGATTGTAATTGATTTTGAACTTCAAGAGCTGCAATTTCTCGACGTCTATTTTCAGCAATCAGTAAATTAATTTGATTTTGTTCAGATAATAATCTGTTTTTTTCAGATTGTAAGCGATTTTTTTCAGCTTGAAGTCTATTATTTTCTTGATCAATTGGATAACGAATAGCCAGAAGATGATTTTGCCGTGAAATCTCTTCAACTTTTTTTCGTTCTAATTCTCTAATACTTCTTGTGTTTGCAGCGATTTCTGCTTGATCTCGAGCTACCTGTTCTTGAGCTTTTAAACCACGCAATGCAATGCTATTTTTATGTTCGATCGCTTGTATCTCAGCTTGTTGCATTTCATTTTGTTTTTTATTTTGAATTTCTATGGTTGCTTTGTCAGATGCGTAGACAAGTGCAAGCGACCTTTGAATTTCTTTTTTTGTGCTTTGAATTTTGTTTGTTAGGTCAGGGTAAGCTGAGATGTTACAATTATCTATATAAGCTATATCGCGAGCTGCTTTTTCTTTATAATCCAAAATAGGATATAACGAGTTGCCGCTTTGCATGATGATCCATTCTATAACTTTATTTTGATACGTTGGCATTTCTCTATAGGTGTTATGCATATCGTAAAGTTTAAAGTATGATGCGTGTTGTTCAATTACAGCTAAAAGGCTTAGACAAATATTTAATCGTAATGAAATTTCTTTTTGAAGATTGGTTATTTCTTTGTTTTGTGAATAAATTGATAAAAATTTTGTTTGCACTGCTTGTAGTTCTTGTACTTCTCTTTCAAGATAAATTGTCAGGCTATCTGTATTATTACCAGTACGGAGTTGTTGATAGATATATGCTAAAGATTTTTCTTGAGTTCTGTACGAAGAATCATGAGTATTTATTTGTGTGTATTTATCAGTTTTTAACAACAAAGCTTGTGCTGTTATGCAATTTTTTTCAACTTCTTTTTGATATTGTGAAGTTAATTCATAAGTTATTTTTCCTGCAACAACAATTCCTGTTACGGCAATTCCTGTAAGAATAATTCCTTGTAGAATTTCATCATTATTTGCATGAGTTATTCCATGAAAACATATGAGAATACATGCAATTGTTTTTTTAACTGAGATCATAAAGCATTTCTTTTTAAAGGGTAAATGTTATTAAAAATAACTTGTTTCATATTTATAAATATTATCATGATAAATCGAATTACGAAGTTTAATGAGTTCAATTTTTAAAACATAATTACGAGCTTTTAGTTCACTGTGATCTGCGTGAAGATAATCTTCAAATTTATCAATTTTAGCTAAATCTTTAACGACTTGATTAAAGTATGCTTTGCATTTTTGTTTTAATTTTTTAGATATTCCATAAAGCTCTGGAGTTGTGTGAATGCATTGGACAATGCTTGGATTATCAAAAGCTAAAGCATATCGTTGTTGAATTTCTGCATGAAGCTGCATTGCATTGTAGCAGTGTTTATGAGTTTTAATATATTGCAAAAATGATCGTAGTTCAGGAACGACTTGTAACTGTTCTTCTGACTTTTTATCATTCACTCTCATGTACCTTCTGCATCGAATGAGGTCAACTCGTATTGCAGATAAGAGTTTGTCAACAGACAAATCGGTGCTTGCAAAAATAGATGACATGACATCATAATTTTCTAAATTATTTTTGTCTGCTTGCATGAATGCTTGAAAAGGGTTTTTACTTAAAAAATCATCTTGATTATAACAGATGGTTAATGAAAAGCAGGAGATTAAAAATCCAAAAATAAAAGATTTCATAAATGTTCCAAAATGTATTGATGTCGTACATTACTATTATTTTAAATTATAGCAGAAATAAAAAAAGTAATACGAATTCATATAAAAATCGTGCATCACTATGTAGAGAGTCATTTTTATTGTAGGCAGGAATATTTTTTTGATTGAATAATTTTTTTATAAAAATGGCTGTGATATACTTGTATTTTATACATTCAACAAAAAGGCTTATGGAAAAACTTACACTTGATCAAGTATCACAATTTCAATCTTTAATTTATGATTATTACGCTGCCAATCGTCGTGATTTTATATGGCGACAGGATGTTACTCCGTATAGAATTGTAATTTCAGAAGTTATGTTACAGCAAACACAAACGGCACGTGTAGTTCCTAAATTTGAAAATTGGTTACAAAAATTTCCCGATTTTCTGACTTTAGCTCAAGCATCAACTTATGATGTTTTAACTGCATGGCAAGGCCTTGGTTACAATCGAAGAGGGCTTGCTCTTTTAAAAATAGCTCAAATCGTTGTCGATGAATATAACGGACAGCTACCAAATGATCCAGTTGTACTGCAAACATTTCCTGCAATTGGGCCAAACACAGCAGGCTCTATTTGCGCCTTTGCTTTTAATAATCCAATTATGTTTATCGAAACCAATATTCGCACAGTCTACACGCATACTTTTTTTCAAGGACAATCGGAAATTAGCGACAAGCAATTATTACCGTTAATAGCACAAACAATTGATCAAAATAATGCTCGAGAGTGGTATTATGCCTTGATGGATTATGGAGTTCATCTTAAGCAAAATTTGCCACGCATTAATGCTGCAAGTAAACATTATACCAAACAATCAAAGTTTGAAGGTTCAAAACGCCAAGTTCGTGGTGCTATTATTAAAATATTAACAGAGTTAAAGCAAGTTGATCAAGCAACTCTTGTTGAATTATTGGATTTTCAGTTACCTGAAAACAAACATGATCGCTATAAAATTATACAAGATCTTATTGATGAAAAAGTTATTTATAATCAACGTGGCGTTATATCTTTATAGCACGGTAAATATCGAATCAAATAGTTTGGCATGCTTTATTTTGTAAATGTTTAGTAAACTTTAATTGTTTCCTATCTGAAATATTTAATATACTTATACATAAGAAGTAATAAAAATATTTTTAGGTGGAAAAATGATTAAAAATTTAAAATTGTATATTGCTATCATGCTTTATTGCTTTTACATACCAGTAACTATAACTCAAGAAATTCAAGATAAAAATTCGATTCAAAATTTGATTTTTACTTATATTGATCATTATAAAAAAGAAAATGATGCTTTTGATTTTCTACAGGAGCAACAACTTATTTCGATATCTTTTTATGATTATTTATTAAAAAATTTAGTTCAAGATACAGATAGCCAGAGTCAAGATGCAAATTTTGGAGACGTTATAACACAAGCCCAAGAGCTAGTTTGTGACACAATGAAAGAGCCTTTTTTATCAACTTTATCAAGAGAAGTTCTTTTTTTTAACAATAGTTTAGCTGAAATTAAAGATCCTATTTTTTTATATGTAGTGAATCATCAAGATTCTGATTTTATAAAATATTCTATGTATCAATGGCTTAAAGAGTGGGCCAAGAGTAAATATTCTAATCAGTATGATAATTTAAGTAATATTGTTTTTAAACGGCGAACAGACATATTACAAATACTTGTGGATGCAAAGGTAAATATTAACATAAAAGATATCAATGGTGACACACCATTGTTTTGGGCTGTTACTCATAATGATTTTCAATCAGCAAAGCTGCTTGTTAAGGGTGGAGCAGAGTTGAATGAGCAAGATGAGTATGGATTTACTTTTCTGCATGATGCTGTAGATAAAGGGTATAATGAAATAGCCTATGCGTTTATTCATGAACCAGCAATTAAACTTGATCTTCAAGATAAGCTTGGCAGAACTCCTTTATGTATAGCTGTTATAAAAAATAGACCTCAAATCATTCAAGAGCTTATACAGGCGAAAGCTGATTTAACGATTCAAGACAATAGAGGGACACCTTTAATGGAAGCGGCTGTCCAAAACCGACTAGAAATTGTAGATATGCTGATTAAAGCAGGAGCAAATCTCAATACAAGAAATCTTGATGGCTATACACCATTATGTATGGCTGTTTTATGCAATAACAAAGATGTAGTAAAAAAGTTAATTCAAGGTAGAGCTGGTGTTAATAAAAAATCTCAAGACTTAGCTCCATTGCATATTGCATCACGTAAGAATTTTATAGAAATTGCGCAGCTTTTAATTGATTTTGGGGCAGATCTTAGAGCGCAAGACAGTCTAGGCAGAACTGCTAAAGATTTTGCAACTACACCTGAAATGAAAAACATATTTGATAAAGCACAAAATAAAAAAAGAAAAAGAAGCGAAGTTTCTTAAACATTTAAAAGTTTTATAATGTTCATAATTAATTTTATATATTTGCATCTGATATAAAAATCAGATGCGATTTTTTGTAACTATGGTATCGTTATTTCATATTAAAAAGCTTTATTGTTTACGAAAAAATTATAGCTATGCCTACACAATCACCAGTTTTTATTATTGATGGATCATCATTTTTATACCGAGCATATTATGGTATGCGTCCTTTGCAAACGTCGCAAGGAGTATCGGTGCAAGCAGTTTATAGCTTTTGTCGGATGATTCGTAAGATAATAAAAGACTTTAATGTGGAGCATATTGTCGTAGTGTGGGATAGCAAAGGCAAGAACGTACGCCATGAAATTTTTCCTGAATACAAAGCAACTCGTCAAGCACCGCCAGTAGATCTTTTTGAACAAAAAGAGTTAATATTGCAGTTTCTTACCCAAATTAAAATGGCGCAACTATCACAAGTTGGTATTGAGGCCGATGATTTAATTGGTTCGCTTGCTAAAAAATTTAACGATCTTGGTTGCCAGATTATGATTGTCTCTGGTGATAAAGATTTAGCGCAAATCGTTACGAATGATGCGATTAAAATATTTGATGCGTTTAAAGAAAAAGTTGTCAACGAAGAACAGTTAGTTACACAGTACGGATTTCCGTTATCAAAATTACCATTTTATTTTTCGTTGTTAGGCGACGCCTCAGATAACATTCCTGGTGTTAAAGGTATTGGTAAAAAAGGTGCAACAGATTTAGTTATCCAATTTGATAGCCTTGATGATTTGTATGCAAATATAGATAAAGTTACTAAGGCACGCACGAAAGAACTCTTGCTTGCGCAAAAAGATAATGCCTATCTCAGTTTAGATCTTTTTACGCTTCGTAATTATGATGTTGCAACGACATTAGATGATACTCAGTTTGATGAAGCTAACTGGGAGCTAACAATTCCTTTACTCAAAACATTGGAGTTTAAAACGTTAGTTGCTGATATAGAGAAAAAAAGTGTGAAGGTTGAGCAAAAAAATCCATCTCAGCAAAATTTATTTGAACAAGCTCCTCAATTTTTACATGATATCTACAATTTTCAGCTTGTTACCAGTCTAGATAGTTTACTTGATGTGTGTGCAAAAATAGAAGCAGCAGGGGCATTTGCAATTGATACCGAGACAACAGGTCTTGACCCTATGGTTAATGAATGTGTTGGTATTTCGATTGCAATAGAGCCTGGCACAGCTTATTACATTCCCTTTGGTCACACAACAGATGAAGTGCAATTACCATTACAAGATCTTAAAGAGCACCTTGCTCCAGTGTTTATTAATCGAACTATTAAGAAATATTTACATCACGCAAAGTTTGATCAAGTTGTCTTGCATCAAATAGGATTGCCTCTTGCAGGTGTAACCTTTGATACGTTAATTGCAGCAAGCTTACTTGTACAAGATTGGCAAAAAAAAGGGCTTAAAACGTTATCAGAATTTTATTTTGATGAAACAATGTTGACGTACGAAGAGATGGTTAAAGAGTTTAAAGTTTCTAATTTTGCAGGTATTTCGCTGCAAGCTGCAACTCGCTATGCAGCTGCCGATGCACACCAAACACTTAAATTATACCATGTTTTTTATGCTGAGCTTGAAAAGCAAAATCTATTATCTTTGTTTAATACCATTGAAATGCCTGTTAATGAAATTTTAGTAGCGATGCAAATTGAGGGCATTTATTGTAATACAAAAATTTTAGCAACATTAGACACTTTGGTTTCTCAAGATTTAATAAAGATAGAAGCTGAGATTGCCCAGTATATTGATGAACCAATCAACCTTAATTCACCAAAACAAATTAAAGAGTTGCTGTTTGACAAACTGAACTTACCAACACAAAAAAAGAGTGCAAAAAAAACAGGCTACTCAACTGATGCCCAGGTTTTGCATACACTTTCAAAAATACATCCAGTTCCGGGTTTAATTTTAAAGTATCGTGAACTTTTTAAGTTAAAAAGCACCTATATTGAGAGTTTACCAACCTATATAAATTCATTGACGCATAAAATTCATACATCGTTTAATCAGGCCTTAGTTGCAACTGGTCGTCTATCCAGTTCAAATCCAAATTTGCAAAATATTCCAACGGGTGACTTAGGTTATCCTATGGACATTCGATCTGCGTTTCAGGCAGAGCCAGGACATGTTTTGCTTGCAGCCGATTATTCTCAAATTGAGTTAAGAATTTTAGCCCATATGAGCAAGGACGAAACGCTTCTTGATGCATTTAGACTTAATAAAGATATTCATACACAAACTGCAGCAAAAATATTTGATACGCACGATAGTCAGATTTCTTCTACACAAAGAACAGTTGGCAAGACGATTAACTTTAGTATTTTATATGGCTTAACATCGTATGGACTGTCAAAAAGTTTAGAGATTCCTTATAAGGATGCAGAAAAATATATTGCTACCTATTTTGCGCAGTATCCTGGCATTGTCCAATGGATTGATGAAACAATTGAATTTACAAAAACTCATGGCTTTGTTACCACCTTGTATGGCAGAAAGCGATATATTCCAGGTATTTATGAAAAAAACAGAACACTGTTTGACCTTGCAAAGCGTATGGCAATCAATTCACCTGTTCAAGGAACAGCAGCTGAAATTATTAAAATTGGCATGATTAATTTAGAAAAAAATCTTGTTGAGCATAACCTGCAAGCAAAAATTCTTTTACAAATTCATGACGAACTTATACTTTCTGTGCCATCTGATGAGGTTGATAAAGTGTCGCAAGTTGTTAAAGACTCTTTAGAATCAGTTGTTTCATGGGAAATTCCGTTGACAGTTCAAATTAAAACAGGTTTAAACTGGCATGATATTACAAAATAAAGCATTGTACTCATTTGAATTAAATTTGACTCTTAATCTATTGATATTATAAAGCCTTAAACGTTAGACTGATGACAAGTTGCATTTTTCTAAAAAGGGGGAATTATGAAAAAAGTAGTAATGAGCATTGCAGTTCTTGTAATGATGGCGCCTGTATTCTGTTCTGATGAGGTTATAGCTGAAGAGCAGGTTGAAGTAGTTGTTCAAGCAAAAAAAGCTATTAAAAAAGAAGCTGTAAAAGAGCCTGTAAAGTTAGAGCGAAAATTATTTGTTAACTATCTTGATAATCCAATGACTCTATTTTTTGTTGATAAAAGTAATAAACAGCGTAATTATGTTATTCCGGCAGGAGTATCTCGCATTGTCGATTGTATTGTAGAGCAAGTTAAAAAAGTAACTTATTTTGACAGGCATCAAGAAAAGGTCGTTGCAATTCCAGTTGCTAAGTTACAAGAAAATGCGGTAATTATTTTTAATCTTGATAATAAAGTAGAGTTTTTTAATTTTGTAAATATTCAGCAAAAGCAAGAAATGATAAAAAAAACTAAAGCTGTTTTGCAAAAAGTTCGATTCTCAACTCCTTGGGATAAAACCTTAATTGAAAAACTGGTTAAAAAAGTTGAAGATCTTTCTGAACAAACCATATACAGACAATAATTCACACCTCAGATTGAGACTATTCATCTTCTTTTATCGTATTAAATTTTGAATTTATAGATTGACTTTTGATTGGTTACCAGGCACAATTAAAAAGGAAATCTATAGTTTTTTTACTATAATAAATGTTCAATAAATCAGAAATTTAATTTAAAGGATGCAACGATGGCAACCAGTAAAACCGGCGGTTCGACCTCGAATGGCCGTGAGAGTCACAGTAAGCGTCTTGGTGTCAAACTTTATGGTGGACAACAAGTATTAGCAGGCCAAATTATAATTCGTCAACGTGGTACAAAATTCCATCCAGGACTTTTAGTAGGGCGTGGAAAAGATGATACATTATTTGCTTTATCAGCAGGTGTTATTAAGTTTCATAAAGGTAAGAAGAATAGAAGTTTCGTTTCTGTTCAACGTAATCTTGTGAGCTAAATTTTTTCTCGAATTCTGTATTTTTTATTTTTAAAGTTAGAACCTAAGCCCTTGGAGAGTATAATGTTCCACTTTTCACAATATCGCATACAAAGCGCGTTATTATCTTTACTTGTTATTTTTGCTGGTATTTCAGCTTATATTTACAATGGAGGTTTTCGATATAGCGTAGACTTTACAGGCGGAACCGATATCAGAATGAGATTCGATAAACCTGAAAATACCGCCGCAATTAAAAAAGCGATACATGATGAATGGAACGGCACGGTTTATAATATAATAGACGCTAATGAAATTATCATTAGAATCCAAGATACGCCTGAAACTACTGACAATTTAGATCAAAAAATACAAGCGACTGTAGATGCAGTTTCGATTGATAATCCTGGCAAAATTCTTCAAAAAAGCAGTTTGAGTAGTGCAGTTGGAGATTCGTTAAGAAATTCATCAATCAAAGCTATTTTAATAGCATTGGCATTAATGTTAGTATACATTGCGATGCGTTTTAGATTTGCATTTGCTATAGGTGCAGTAGTTGCATTATTTCATGATGCTCTTGCTGTTCTTGCTTGCTTTTTAATCATAAATCGTCCAATTGATATCGATGTTGTTGCAGCTATCCTTGCGGTGCTTGGTTACTCAATCAATGATACGATTGTTATTTTTACTCAAATTAGAAAAAATTTGGTATCAATGAAAGGCAAAGCTTTAGATGTTATTGTTGACACAAGTATCAACCAAACATTACGAAGAACGATTTTAACAAGCGCTTCAACTTCGCTTGTTGTTGGATCAATGCTTATTTTTGGCGGAGATGCAATTCGAAGCTTGTCTCTTGCTATTCTTCTTGGTATTATTTTTGGCACATACTCTTCAATTTTCATTGCAAGCTCAATCATGATGCTATTTTATAAAGAAAATAAATAGTTTTATAGCAATCAGTAAATAATTACATATTAAATAGATAATAACAGATATATTACAAACTCTTTGGAGCTTTTAATAACCTGTTATTATCTATTTACTATAACCTCTCTTACCGTGGATACAAAGACCTTGCAAAATCCAAAAGAAATTAAACGGCCTCGACCAACAAATATTCAAAAAAAATTACCCAATCCAAAAGAACTAACAAAAAAAGATATGTTAGAGATGGTCATTCAAGATCTTAATTTTACCGCAAAGCGTCTTGGTATAATTGGATCGAGCATGATGACCAAGGATCAACTTATTGAAGCTATTCTTGAAAATCAAAAAATTACTGAAAAATCAATTTCTGTTTCAGGAGTTCTTGAAAAACTGCCTGATGGATTTGGTTTCTTACGCTTTCCTGAGTATGACTATATTTCAGGGCCAGATGATATTTATGTATCTCCAACTCAAATTCGTCGATTAAATTTACGAACAGGTGATACGATATCTGGTGAAATTAGGCCACCTAAAGAAAGCGAAAAATATTTTGCATTGCAAACTATTGAAGCAGTTAATGGTCAAGATCCAGCACGAACAACAAGCAGAATAGATTTTGATCGTTTAACACCATTGCACCCTGATAAAAAATTCAACCTTGAATCACAACCAGATTTTATATCAACGCGTATCATGGATATTTTTACACCGATAGGGAAAGGCCAACGAGGTTTAATTGTTGCTCCACCTAAAGTTGGTAAAACTGTTTTGATGAAAGAGATTGCAAAAAGTCTTCTTGCTGAAAATGAAAACATCTATCTGATTGTTTTGTCAATTGATGAACGTCCAGAAGAAAACACTGACATGAAGCGTTCAATTACCAATAAAAACTCTGAAGTGGTAAGTTCTACATTTGATGAATCTCCAGAACGCCACGTACAAGTAGCAGAAATTGTTCTTGAAAAAGCTAAACGTTATGTTGAGTATGGACATGATGTGGTTATTCTTCTTGATTCTATTACTCGTTTAGCGCGTGCTTATAACACTATCTCACCGACATCAGGTAAGGTTTTAACTGGTGGTGTTGATGCAAATGCGTTACAACGACCAAAAAGATTTTTTGGTGCTGCTCGTAATGCAGAAGAAGGCGGATCGCTTACAATTATTGCAACTGCGTTAATTGAAACTGGTTCTCGTATGGATGAAGTAATTTTTGAAGAGTTTAAAGGTACCGGTAACATGGAACTACATTTAACTCGAAAATTATCAAACCGTCGTACGTATCCAGCATTTGATTTAATACCTTCAGGTACTCGTCGTGAAGATTTATTGTTAACTGATGAAGAACTGAATCATTCATGGGTATTACATAAATTCTTATCGACCATGAATATTGTTGAAGGTATGGAATTCTTAATTGATAAAATGAAGCATACCAAAACAAATGAAGAGTTCTTTGCTACGATGAGTAAAAAAGCTATTGCAGCTTCTTCAAACGGAAGTAACAATAACAACAATCATCATGGTAACGGGCATCATAAATCTGAATAAATTTGATATAAAAAATTTATTTATAAATAAAAAAGAACGATTCAAGTAAAAATATTTGAGTCGTTCTTTTTTTGTTAAAATACTAAACATATAGACTTATTTTAATAGTTCATTGGTTTAAGCATTACAATTATAGTTTATGCAGGTAACTGATTGAGTTCGTTTAAAAGTAATTTTTTATCATCATCATTTATTGTATTTGCTATTTGATTCTGCAATTCTCTTCGCCTTGCTTCTATTAATAAAGCAGTTCTTGTAGCTTGACCAGATGCTACCTGTTGATTTTCTGTTATTACTTGTATTTCATCTATATTTAATGGAGTAGTTTCTGTTGATCTTCTGGTAATCGAATAATCTCCTATACCCCAATTGCCACCTCTTCCCATTGCATGGATTTGTCTTAATTGATATATAGATAGTATTGCAATAATACCGCATAATTTTTTCAAAACAGATCCTTTAAAAATTTATATGTTGTAGTTTGAGATGACTACATTAGTCGTTCATGATTTAAAAATATATAAAAATTATTCTTAATAATGAAATACATAAAAAAATAAGAAAGAAGCGCATGATAACCATGAGCTTCTTTCTTATTTTAAGATTTGTTCTCCGCCGCCCTTAAGGGCAAGTTGATCAATAATTAACGTTAATTCAGTTGCCTGATTTAATCGTTCAATTGATATGGGCGGTACATAGTTTTCTTGTTTAATTGATCGTAAGAAATTATTAATCAAAGCGTCTTCGCCTTTGTTTGGCTGTTTTACACTTTCATTAAATGAGAAAGGCAGACCAAAGCCTTCAAGTGAAACATAATCGTCCATAACAATTGATTTAGAATCAAAGAATATTTCCATACGTTCTTTACCGGCGCCTACGTGACCAAGCGATGTGTATAAAAGTGTACAGATTGAGCCATCAGCAAAGCTAATTTGTGCAGAAAAATTATCGGTAGGGAAAAGATAACTATTTGTTGGTTTTAATGATTCGACGGAAACAGCAATTGGTTGAGCTTTAACCAAGTATAAAAACATATCAAAAATATGGCACGCTTCACCAATTAATCGACCCGAACCCATTTGACGCTGTAGCCACTGTTCTTTTGCTATAAAGCCAACATTCATGCGATAACTAATAATTAAAGGCGATGTTCGTAGCTTGGTCTGTGTATCTATTTTTTTTATGAATGGAGCAAATGATCGATTATAATCAACACAAAACTGAGCGGAGGTGTTTTTTTGCAAATAGCTGTACAGCGTATTGAGTTGTTCAAGATCCGTTGCCATCGGTTTTTCTAAAAATACTGCTTTGCCTTTTTCCATGGCGTTTATAGCTTGGCTGCAATGCAGGCGGTAGGGCGAATTGATAAACACCACGTTAACATTGTTATCATCGAACAGTTCTTGTTCGTTAATGATTGTTTTTCGTGCGCCACCGTAGACTTGAGCAATGTTAAGAGCTTTAACAATATTCTTGTCGACAGCAGTTTCAATCTGAACGTTTTTAATTTTAGATAAAGCAGGCATTAAGGTGTTTTGTGTAAATGGGCTTGCTCCGACAATTCCTACATGCAACGTATCTTTTTTAGCAGGGATGAAACTTGAAATTGGTGAAGCATTGTTTTTTTGAATAACTTCTTGCTTTGGCAGAAAATTAAGGACAAGCCCTAGCACGTCTTTTGTTTGAACAGTTTTGTATGCTTCTTGTACGTTATTAATACTAATCGTATGAGAAATTAACGGCTTTGTACTGATTAAGCCATCTTCTAATAAATTAATAAACGTAGCCAAACTTTTACAATACTCTGGGGTAACTCCAAAAAACGAGTCATGATAATTTTCAAGTTGTTGCTCTGATAACGTCAGTTCATCTTTGAGCGTTGACTGAATATTAACAATGTTAATTTCTTTTAAGTACAACTGATTGTAATTTAGATTAATAGGTTTTTTGCATTGTGATAAAACAATTCGACCTTGCTGTTTTGCAAAGTTGACTGCATGTTGCAAGATTTGGTCCATATGCTTTGTGATGATAGTGCAGTCGACTCCAGCATGGTTGGTCAGATAGCTCATTTCTTGTTCTATGTTATCAAGCTTTTGGTTTAAAACTGTGGTAATTCCAAGTTCTTGAGCTTTTGCAAGGTTGTATTCGTTGGTGTCTATTCCAATAACTTTACACCCAGATAATTTTGCAATTTGAGCTGTTAAAAGACCTAAAATATCAAGTCCAACAACGCAAACAGTTTGACCAATTTGCAGCTGAGCTTTTTTGATATTATCAAAAGCAAGGCCACCAATAGCAATAAAACTAGCTTCTTGCAAGAGTGATTTGTTTTTATTTTTACGGCAAATGATTCTGGAATGCAGACGACGTCAGCATGATTTGCAAACCCATTTCCTGCGCAAGCAACATAGTCCCCTGGCCGAAATTGTGTAACTTTTTTCCCAACTGCAATAATTCTTCCGGAACATGAATGTCCAAGAGATTTGATTTCACCATAAAAACTTTTTTTACAAAGTCGGTAAGACCTTCAATGTTTTTAGTTGAAATCGAATTAAAAATCATTCGAATTTTTTCGGGAATATTTTTTAATAACGATTCTTTCTCAGAGCTTGCAATGATTGACTTCTCTGTTTCAGGTATGATTAATGAATGGTATACAGAAACCAGCATCGAATGATCATTGAGTGCTGGCTCACAAACTTCTTTGAGCGCTATTGCGCCCTTATTTAAAAATACCTGTCTCATCTAAACGTTCTCCCTGGTTTGCTTGGTAGTTAGCTTACCTTGGCTGTGATTATATTAGACTGCTTATTTACGTATCAAATAATCTATTTTTTGATAGAATATCTCTTTGAAATAATAACATGTTTACAAGGAGTTTCAATGGATATTTTATATGCTCCATGGCGAGATAAGTATGTTAAACATAGTATAAAACACAAAGATGATGAAAACGAAGCCTGTGTTTTTTGCACAATTTTTTCAGCAACAAATGCAGATGATAAAGAATTTATTTTAAAAGAAACAGACCATGCAATCGTTCTGTTGAATATATATCCGTACAACAGTGGACATGTTTTAATTTTACCTAAAATTCACGTGGCAAATCTTGATGAATTATCAAAAAATGTCAGAATTGAATTAATGGAGTTAATGAACGCAAGTATCATAATTTTAAAAGATGTTTTGTGTGCGCAAGGTATTAACGCGGGTGTTAATTTAGGCAAAATAAGTGGCGCAGGAATTCCAGGGCATGTGCATTTGCATGTTGTGCCACGCTGGTCAGGTGATACCAGTTTTATTACGGTTGTTGGTGGAACTAAAAATATCTCAGTTGATTTAAAAAGAATTTATAACGAATTAAAACCAGCTTTTACAGCTTTAGAACTATAGGACAATACTATCCATGAACTCACATGTTATTCGACAAAAGTTTTTTGAGTACTTTAAAAAATTTCATCATGAACAAGTTGCAAGCTCATCGTTAATTCCTGCTCAAGACCCAACAATTTTATTTACCAACGCAGGCATGAACCAGTTTAAAGATGTTTTACTTGGGAAAGAAAAACGGAGCTATAACAGAGCTGTTACCATTCAAAAATGTGTTCGTGCTGGCGGCAAACATAATGATTTAGATAACGTGGGCTTTACGCAACGACATCTTACATTTTTTGAAATGATGGGCAACTTTTCGTTTGGGGATTATTTTAAAAAAGAAGCGATTCCTTTCGCTTGGAATTTTTTAACACAAGATATGGCGCTTGATCCTGCAAGACTTTCAGTTTCTGTATACTTAACAGATGATGAAGCGTATGCAATCTGGCGTGATGATGTAAAAATTCCTGAAAATAAAATATTTCGCTTAGGTGCTGATAACTTTTGGCAAATGGGGGATGTTGGTCCTTGTGGCCCGTGTACAGAAATTTTCTTTGACCGTGGACCTGAGTATGGGTGTGGTAAAGCTGATTGTAACGTTCCTTGCGGATGCGATCGATTCCTTGAAGTGTGGAACGTTGTGTTTATGCAGTACGATCGCCAAGCTGATGGTACTGATAAATTATTACAACAAACAGGTATCGACACTGGCATGGGATTAGAACGTCTGTGTGTCGTAACGCAAAACAAAGAATCAGTTTTTGATATTGATATTTTTCAACCATGTATTAAAAAAATTGAAGAACTTACCGGCCACAAATATCATGAGTCAACAGGGATTATCAAAGCATCATTCAATGTTCTTTTAGACCATGTTCGCTCAACATCATTATTAATCGCTGACGGATGTGCGCCATCAAATGACGGTCGTGGTTATGTGATTCGTAAAATTATTCGTCGAGCAGCTTTATTTGCACAAAAATTAACTGATAAAAACATCTTCCCAGAATTAGCGGCAGTGTTAATTGATGAAATGAAACAAATTTATCCTGACTTGCAAGAAAGCAAAGATAGGGTGATTGCAGTTTTGAAAATTGAAATCGAACGGTTTTCAGAAAATTTGAATCGAGGTAAATCTATTTTACAAGGCTATATCGAAAAAAATGGCTTAAACAAAATAGTTTCTGGCACGCAGGCATTTACTTTGTACGACACGTATGGATTTCCGTTAGAAGTTGTGCAACTTGTTGCAGCAGACTATGGATGCACGGTTGACATTGATGGCTTTGAAGAGCAAATGGAGCTGCAGCGTCAAAAATCTGGCAAAAAAATGAAGCAGTCAGAGCAAGATTTAGCTTTGGATAGTTCAATTAAAACAGTTTTTACTGGGTATGGATCAACGTATGAAACATCAACGATTACTGCTTTGGTTTGTAATAATGAGCTTGTTGATAGCGTTAAAGCTGGTCAAACTTTTTCGTTTACTGTAGAAAAAACACCATTTTATGTTGCGTGTGGTGGCCAAGTTGACGATAAAGGAACAGTCACTTTTGGTGCTTATCAAACAGAATTATTAGGATTACAAAAACTGAACGATGCAATTTTAATTACGTGTATAGCTCCGACAACAATTACCCTTGGTGATAGCGTGGCAATGCAAGTTGATGAACAAGCTCGTTTGTTTACGATGAAAAATCATACCGCAACACATTTACTGCAAGCCGCATTACAATTAATTTTAGGTAAGCAAGTTAAACAAGCTGGTTCTGTTGTTAATTGCGAGTATCTTCGTTTTGATTTCACCTATCATGCGCCACTTTCTCTTGCACAAATTCAAGCAGTTGAGAATTTGATTAATCAAAAAATCTGGGACAATATTCCTGTAGCAATTGAAAATACAACCTTAAAAGATGCGACAAGTCGCGGTGTTATTGCTTTCTTTGGTGATAAATATAATCCAGATGCAGTTCGTGCAGTCATGATTCCTGGTTTTTCTGCTGAATTATGTGGAGGAACGCACGTACGGGCAACGGGTGACATTGGTTTATTTAAAATAGTTGAAGAAACTGCCTTAGCTGCAGGCCAACGAAGAATTGTTGCGTACACTGGCGGCAAAGCTCTAGAACTCATGCAACAAAATTTTACTATTATAAAAAACTTGGAACAAGATCTTAAAGTTAAGTCAGAAGCTATTTTACAAGGTGTAGAAAAACTTCAAACAAGATTAAAAGATCTAACGCGTGAGATTAAAGTGTTAAAAACTGAGCAGTG
Organism: Candidatus Chromulinivorax destructor; assembly: GCF_003366055.1. NCBI lineage: Bacteria > Candidatus Babeliae > Candidatus Babeliales > Candidatus Chromulinivoracaceae > Candidatus Chromulinivorax > Candidatus Chromulinivorax destructor. The sequence goes on from NZ_CP025544.1 coordinate 698,713, forward strand.
GAAATCATTAATTCCATCATGGATAGAGCAAACAGAAAATATGAATGGAATTGCTTTTGGGTATTTGCAATTACAAGGATTTGCAGAAAATATTCGAGATATTCTTACAGCTTTGCAGGCAAAAAAACCTGGCTTATATTTCATTGTTAATGATGAACAAGGGTCAATGACATTTGTTTGTTCTCTTGCAAAAGAATATGTAGCACAAGTTACAATGAAACAACTTCAGGCTCTATTACAAGAGCAGTGTGGATTAAAGTCTGGTGGAAGCCCAGTCATGATTCAGGGTGGTGGTAATGTACCAACATCGTGTAAGCAATTTATAAAAAACTGGCTTATAAAAGCATAAAAAAAAGGAAGGTGAATGACTCAATCATTCACCTTCCTTTTTTTTGTGCACGAGTTGTTTATTGTAGCAGTCTTTATAATGACCTTATTTTAGACATATAGTACCCATTCATATTAATATGAGTTTTTTTATACATTGAACGATTTACTCCTGAGAGATGATTAAAGGCGAAGACAATGTATTAATATCGTATAAGTAAGTTATAAAAAACTAGCTTGAACAAGCATAATAAAAATAAAGGGATGCGCGTTTATATCACTCCCTCTTTATAATAAAATCTATTAACTTGTCTGAATGTAAAGCAATGTATCGTCCTGCTAAAAAAAATAAGAGGACAGCACAATCAATTTTAAGCGTATCATCAAATTCAAGATCGCTTCTTATAAGAGGTGCTATATGTGCAATACATTGAGCTGGTATAAAAAATAATGGAATCATTATACATGTAAAGCTCAAGCCTAAAATATCAAAATTTCTATTCTCTCGATTATTTATATAAAAAGATAATTTTTGAGAATCTTTTTGTTTAGCTTCAATAATTATTGCGTTTATTCTACGCTTTTTAAAGTAAGCATCTTTTATCGATGTATCAAGTCCAAGTGTTACAATAGTTTGATATATAAATATATTAGTTAAACTCGATTCAATTTCGCTACTTAATCTATCGATTGTTAAATTTTTTTTATATATATTGGTATGAAAATTTTGTGGGCTTTCATCTTGGCCAGCTCCGTGATCAATTAAAAATTCGAGCGTCTGTATATTTGTTACATGGTATAAAACTGGCACACTATGCATAATACCTGTATCAATAAATAAAGACTTTAAAACTTTATGATTGTAAGGAGGTGCTAAAAATTTGAGCAATAATTCATCATTGTTTTCATGCAGCGCTAATTCTAAAATGTAAGGGTGATTGATAATATCGTGTAAGTTTTGATCTAATAAAATCTTATCAATTGATTGCGTTTTTAATTGCAAGGCAAGTTCATGGCCTAATTTTTCTTCTGCTTTGCTTATAAAATCCTGAAGTGAAGATTGTAGATCATCTGCATGCAGATCAATAATATCGTCAGTAATACTTTTATTTTCGAATAGTTCAGCCATGAAGTTTTTAAAATCTAAATCAAAAGTAGCAAAACTTTTTTCTAAAAAAGGGTATGAACTTTTATCAAAAAATTTTTGTAAATCATTTAGAAATTCTAAGAGATCTTGTTCGTAAATTTTTTCTGGTAAAGGTTTAAAATCACTTTGCGCTGGTGGCATACCATACAGTAAGATTCTCATTTCAGGAGTTGTTGCATAGTCAAAGGCTGTTTTGCCATTTTCATCGGTAACTGTTATATCTACGCCTGCTTCAAGTAATATGTGAGTCGTTTCTGTATCGTTTTGACGAATTGCATAATGTAAAGGCGTAAAGCCTATTTGATTTTCAGCAGATGAATTCCATGTGCGCTGTTGGTTAACATTGCAAACTTTTTGTCCTAGTATATAACGAAGAATATTTGGAGAAGAATTTTGAGCTGCACAATGCAAAAGATTTGTTCCATCAGGATATACTCGAGAAATATCGACATCTTCTTCTTTATGCAAAATTCTAAGAAGTCCAGCTTCATTATTTTCTATTGACCATGCCAAAAAAGGGCCATTTATAATAGATCTATCAGGTGTATCAATATTTGCGCCTTCATACACTAAATCTGCTGCTTTTTCATAGTTTTCAAACAGTAAAGCCGTTGATAGATCTGATCGTTTTGAAATAATTGTTGAGCTGGTTTTTTCTATTAATTCTTGCGCTTGGCTTGTGAACGCTGATGATATGAATAAAATTAAAAGCAGTAGGCAGTGATAATTTTTATACAATTTTAGTCCAATTCTTTTTTAGCAAGGTCTTGGCAAGCACAATCAGCAGCATTGACTGTATTGTTGCACATAAACCGATTGTGTAATTGCTTTAGTTTTATAAATTCTTCTTGTGGGATTGAAATTTTTATAGCGTCGTTAAATTTTTTGATCAAAGTGTTATATTCTTCTATTTCTTCAGGGCCCATACTTATTTGTGTTGTAATTTGAGACATGCGGATATGATGCAAATCATCAATTTTTGACATTTTTTCAGCACCCATTAATTTTTGTGCCTTTTCAGAGCATGTTTTTCTTAGGTTATTATATTCATTTTCTTTGAGTAATGTATTAGGATATGCTTGGTGTATAAAAAAATAATCTTTAAATAAATTCTGTTCTTTACAAAAGTCCTTAAAGTTTTCTTGCATGTAAGGAGAGCTCTTTTTAAACTCATATTGCAAAATATCTATGATATTCCCGGTTTTTTCTTGCGCTAGAGTCGCATTATTTTCTAATAAAAAACGACATCGTTGTACATTGTAATTTTTTACAGCGTAATAAAGAGGGGTGCATCCATAGATATTTTCAAAATTAATAGCAGTGCCAGCATCTACAAGAACTTGTGCAACTGCAGTGGTGTTTGCAAAATGAAGTGGGGTGTTTTCTTCATTTGTTAAAGCATTTACTTTTGCACTATGATCAATCAAAATTTGTGCAACTTCTTCATTATGAGCAAAATGCAGCGGAGTATGTTTAAACCTACCTTGAAGATTAACATCAAGACCCATTACAATTAATTTTTGCGTCAGATCAGGATTTTTTACAAAATGCAGCAAGCCATGGTTAAGATTGTTCAAGGTGAAGACATCTGCACGTAGATTAATGAGAAGACTTGCTATTGTAAGTTTATTTTGAACAACTGCATGCATTAAGGCTGTTGCTCCATGATGATCTTTTATTTCAAAAAAAGGAGGAACGAGATCTGTTTGATGGATGCTTGAATAGCACTCTAATAATAATACAATATCTGCATTATCGTAATCTACTGCATAATGCAAAGCTGTTTCACCTCTGTTGTTTTGTGCGCAAATATCGATGCCTTTTCTTAGAAGCTTACATGCTATTTTAAATTTATTTTCTTTAACTGCTTGATGTAAAAGAGTTTCTTTGAATTCGTTTACATTGTCATAGTTTGTTTGTTCGTCGATATGTGCCCAAAAATTTTCTTGTTGTTCTTTTCTTTTATCACCAACTCTATTGCTATCAAGAGGATCTAAGATTATTTCATATTCCGGGCAATTAAAATCAGTAGTTGCTTGGCAACTTGATAATGAGGGAATGTGTGATGTAAGCAGCCCTACTGTTATAAATAAATAATGAAAAAACAGCATATAGATTCTTTCTATGTTGTAGTTAAGTTATGAGCAATAAACTGACTGAGAGCATTAACAGTGATAGAACTTTTATTTTTAAATGTTAGATCAACATCTATTTTTCGGTGGTGTTCTTCTTGCTGTGTTATGTAAGCATTAATTGTATTAAGATTTGTTGTAATTTCATTGTCAGTTGTATTTTCACATGCCTTGAGTAGACGATTATCTATCGATGCTAAATAATTAAAAGTTCCTAAACATGCAAGCTGATAAAGCTGCTTAAATCTTTCGAAATCTTTTATGCTCATATGATTTCCTGTTAAAACGCATTGCAAAGATAGATTTCGTAAATATTGATATTCGATATCCTCTTGATAGGTATAAGGAAAAGCTGGGCATATATTTGTAAAGAAAGGTTCCAGTTTGTTTGTTTCTCTCATTTCTTGTATAAAGTTGTCTGCAAGATAAGAACGTGAATGAATTTTGTATTTTGCAATAACGCCTGGATTAACTATATTTTCATCAGCACCATGTTTTAGTAGAAGGTGGCATCGAGCTGTATTTAAATTTTTTATAGCAAAGTAAAGAGGTGGATTATTTTTATAGTTCTTATAATTAACATAAGCCCCAGCAGTAAGTAAAACTTGAGCAATTGCAGTTGTTTTTGCTGTGTGAAGTGGCGTATTACCTTCATCTGATAATGCATGAATGTTAGCTTTGTTTTCAAGAAGAACAAGTACAATATCTTCATTTGCAGCAAAATGCAATGGCGTATTATTAAATCTCCCTTGATAATTAACATCTAAACCAGCATTAATTAAATTTTGAGCAAGTGCAGGGTCTTGAACAAAGTGGAGTAAAGAGTGTTCATGATGATTGGTGGTAAATATATTAGCGCCAAACTTTATCAATAGTTCAGCAATAAAAGTTTGATTTTGTTCAACTGCATGAAGCAATGCTGTAGCTCCATCAGAATCTTTAATTTCTAAAAAACGTTGAAGAGAATCAGATGCATTTTGCTTGACTGCATGGTGTAATAACAAATTTATAATGGGTAAGTTTTTGTAGTCTACTGCTTGATGCAGCGCTGTTTGATGCCTCTTGTTATGCCTAAAAATATCAACATTTTTTTTAAGGAGTTTTGTTACTGCATCAATTTTATTTTTTTCTATGGCAAGGTGTAGTAACGTTTCGCCATGAGCATCTACCGTATCAATGTTTCCAGGTACATCAACTAATAATAATAGATCATTTCTTTCTTTGATTTTTTCACCAAGATTAGTGGCAGCTAAATAGACTTTACTAGAAGATTTATAAGAGTTACGGTTCTCAATGATTTGAACTTTTTGAGAAGGATCTTGTTTTTGCTTTTCTATATTGTCAATAGCTCTTTTTTTACAAGAATCAGCATTGTTATAAAGCGAAGTAGCTGGTATGAGAGGCTGAGTTGTTGAAGAGCAGTATGAAGAAGAAATACAACTTAAAGATAGAAATACATAGTAGAACAATGGCATTATAATCTTTTCGCGATAAAGAAGATCAAAAAAATAATATTAATGTATACGCTTAAAAAGAGACTTTATTTATAAAAATAAAGTCTCTTTTTTGTTTTTTACAAAGCTGATATATGTTTCTAATTGTACTTAAAAAGATGTAAATTGCTACGATAATAGAGATTTTATTATTGTTTAGAAATTAAAGTAACGATTTCAGTCGTTGCTTCTTGAATTTTTTGATCGAGAATATCTTGAGATTCTTTAAATTTTGATAAAACATAATCTGGCACATCTTGCCGATCAGTCGGTCGATCAACGCCAAAGCGTAATCGCAAAAAATTTGATCCACCAAAAGCCATCATAGATTTTAAGCCATTGTGGCCTTTTGCGCTACCATCAAATTTAAATTTAATTGCTCCAAAAGGTAATTCTAATTCATCATGCACGACAAGAATATTATCTTGTTTTATTCCTTGCTTTGCTAAATCGGGCAAAACTTTTCCTGAATCATTCATGAATGTCATTGGTTTTACTAAAAATAACTTTTTGCCTTGAATAAAAATAGAGCAAATTTCCATTTTGTTTTTTGTTTGCCAAATACCTTGGTGTTCATCTGCGAGTTGATCAAGAATTAAAAATCCGATATTGTGGCGAGTTTTACCATAAGCAGGCCCTGGATTACCAAGGCCTACGATTGCTTTAATTTCTAACACTGGAATCTGGTTAGCAACCATTATTACGCAGCTTTCTTAACAAGAGATGCAGCTTTTTTTTCTGCTAATTTAGCTTCATTACGTTTTGCTTCAGCTTTGTCTAACAAATCAATGATGATTGATGTTCTATCAAATCTATCGCTTGCATCTAAAAGAGCTTCTCTTGGGTGAACAAAATCCCAACCATACGTTGCTTTAGCAGTTGCAATAACATCTTTAATTTCTGATTCAAACGCAGCCATTTCTTTTTTGTAGAGAGCTTCAAGACGTTGTTCAGCTTTTTTAGCTTCTTGATTAAATTTATTAATCATACGTTCGCGCTCTGCACCTGTAGCTTCGATTTGGCTACGGATATCTTGAATTTCATCAATTTCTTTGTTGCGAGCTTCTTCAGAAATCATTTTTGATTTTGTTTCTAATGCTTTGATCTTATCATTGTAGCTGTTTTGTAATTGACCAATTAAAGCTTCTTTTGATCTAATATTTGCTTCCATAGCAGGAAAACCTGCAGTTGTAGAAGATTGTTCATCCATCATTCTTTTTTGAATATCTTTGCCTCGAATAGATTCACCAATGCATCTTTGTGTGCTAATAACAACCGTTACTGCAGCTTTTTCATCGTGTTGTGCCGTTGATGATGTTTGCTCTGCACCAGTTTGCATTGAATGGCCACTAAATAAAGTTACCAACGCAACTGCTAATTTTAATGATTTCATACATAATTCCTAACGTATATACATACTATAATGTTGACTCAGATTGCAGTTAGCTTAGCGTGTTTCAGTACCTTAGTCAATTTTTGAACATGAAAAAAACATGAAAAAATTAATGGGAATTGTTTGTGAAAGCTATGAGCAAAGTAGATGGTTAATGGTCCTTATTCCCCCCGAACCCTGTATCTACTTTGCATCATTATGAACTTTACTTTAAATATGTTTGCGATGCTTAATCAAGAGATTTTATTTATTTTTATATTTTTTGTTTTTGTATACTCATTTTAAGAGCTTACTGAAAGCGCTTTTTCTTAAAAAAATCAAATTTTATTTCTATACAAACTTTCATGAAAACTTGATTTTTTGCAGTGTCGTATGCATGACTAATAAAAAAGGAGTATAAAAATGGTAAAAAAAATGTGGTCTCCGCAAGATCAGGTGTTTTGGTATCTTAAACGTGATCAAGTTATTGCCTGCAAAGAAGATATGCAGGTTGATGTTGTTATTATTGGTGGTGGTATCGCAGGGCTTTCTGCAGCTCAAGCTTGGCATGAACGAGGTAAAAAAGTCGCTCTTTTTGAGCAATATTTTTGTGGTTCAGGTGCAACTGGGAAAAGTTCTGGATTTGTAACGCCTAATGCAGAGTTATCTTTTACCGATTTTTCAAATAAATATACATCAGCAGGGGCTGTTGTCATTTGGAATTTTATCACCAAAGGGGTCGAAGATATTCGTAAAAATATTTTAGATTTTGATCTTGCATGCGACTATTCTGAACAAAATACGTTAATTCTAGCAAGTACAGCACCAGCAATGAAAACGCTTGAAATTGAATATAAAAATTTAAGTTCATATGGGTATAAAACAAAGTTTTTTAATAAAGAAGATATAGAAAAAAAGATTACATCAACTGCTTATTTTGGTGGGATTGAATACGAAAATACCTTTGGCATGAATGGTTATAAATATTGCCAAGAGATGAAAAATAAATTACAAAGCTTAGGTGTTATGATATTTGAAGAAACACCAGTTATGAAAATTCAAGATCATGTCGTCATAACTCCGTATGCAAAAATTACTGCAGATTACATTGTTGTGTGTACAGATCGATTTATGCCAGAACTTGGACTGCTTTCCAAAGATGTGTATCATGCACAAACATTTTTAATGGCGTCTCAGGTCTTATCTGCCGAGCAAATACAAACTATATTTCCAGAAAAAAAATATATGGCATGGGATACTGAGTTCATTTATAACTACTTTAGAGTAACAGCTGATAATAGATTACTTGTTGGCGGTGGAAATTTTGCTACTGGGTATGCAGCGCAAGAAACTCATAATTACGCTCCGATTGTAGAGCAACTGACAAAATATATTACGCAAAAGTTTCCAGAATTAGATGTTCAGTTTGAACAAGTTTGGCCAGGTTTAATTGGTATATCAAAAGATATTGTACCTCTTGCCGGTTGTGATAAAGATAAACCCTATCTATTTTACGTATCAGCATCAGCTGGACTGCCTATTGCAGCTGGTCTTGGGCGTTATAGTGCAGAGCATTTACTTGATGGCAGAACTGATTTAGATGGTTATTTTTCACCGTATAGAAAGTTTCCTGTTTCAGGAATTGCACAGTCTATTTTAGGATTGAAAATGTCGTTTATTTTGTCGAATTTAATTAAAAAAAATATTCCATAAAATATGATGCTGTGTGAATCAAATTTGAAATAATCATAGCAGTCTATGATATCGCTGCGTTCATCACAGCAAGTATGAGTTGCTATAATTATTTTACGTTTTTTCAGTTCAAAAAAAGAGTTGATTAGCCAGCCTTGTATGCAAATCCCCGGAGTTTTATAAAAAACATAAGGCAAGCTTTATCGTAAAAATTTGGTGCATACAAGCTCGTACATGTAAGTAAGTTTTAATTGAATTTTCAGATACTATTTTTCTTCTAGATAGATATAATTAATTATATAAATATTTATCTAGAGGAATCATAGTATGTATAAATTTATATCGACATGTTTAATTGTTATTTTAATTTTTAATGCGTCAATCCAAACATCTGATATTGAGCATGAATATTGGGCTCAGGCAGTCCAAGATGAATCAGAAGACGATGAAAGTTATCAATCAGATGTACGAGAGGTGGCAATTAATACGACTCTTTATGTTCAATTACAGCAGTTTTTTACTCATGATGGATCAATCTATAACGGAATTGAGTATAGTGAATTTTGTAAAAAATATGGTCAGATTACAGATATATATATTAATAAGGCTTTAAGAGAGAGTAAATTAAATAGATTACAGCGAGATGATACTTATTCATATACCATAGTTGGTGAACAAGATGTTGATTTTTCAGATTCTTTGTATGATTGTCAAAAAGCTCGAGATACTTTAATTAACTTAGTAAATAGATATATAGATAAAAATTACGATGCTGTTCGTGCAGCATGCGTTGGAGTTCCGCTACAAGAATCTCGATCAAAAGTCGTATGGGCGCCTGGATGTTGTGATATTCAGCTTCACAAAGATTGCTTTAAACAGTGTAAGCAAAATAATATGCGCGCATGTTTAAATTCGTTTTGTGCAAAGCGTGAGTGGAATGCTGATTTTTATTGCAATGTCTTAAAATCATCTGCATTAAAAAAACATTATGTTCCTTTCGATTCTATACGAGATACAGATTGTCCATTATGTATGGAGCCGTTGCTAGTAGATAAAGCTGTAGAGCAAGCAAATACAACAAAAAAAAGAGATAATACGGATATTATTGATCATACTGCGCAAGCGAAAAAAACTCGATTTTTATAATAGTTTTTAAAAACAAAAAAGCTCTGAATGTATATTCAGAGCTTTTTAAATTTATATCGAAAATGTGGGAAAAAATTGGTGGAGGCGATGGGAGTCGAACCCATGTCCGCACTACCTTTCTCTACAGGTACTACATGCTTATTCTTCGAATATAGTCAAATATCGTCTCGAAGACAAAACAATATATTTAACTCTGTTTTGTGATATTCACGCTTTACAAAACAAATTAACCTACAGCGTGAAACCTATATTTTTATAATACGAGTTAGTTTGACGAATAGATACGTCGCCCTAACAAGAATGATCAAACAGGTTTATGCAAAAGCAAAGCCCTGAATTGATACATCAGCGTAATCGTTAGATTCTGCATTTATTTGTTTTCATCATTTGTTTTACGAGCACACAATGAAAGCTCGACATGCACCCCTAGCGATTAACAATACGTCGAAGCCAGTACGCCCCCACATTTTTCAAAGAAATTCTTTATACAAGAATTATAAAAACAGCATATCAGATTATGAGATGACGTCAAAAGGTTTCATTGTTTTTATAACAAATTTATTTGTATTTAAGCTGGCCTTTTTTGCTTGCTACAATAATCTCTTCGCTTAAAATAAGTTGGATATCATTTTCAGGTTCTTCTATTTCATCAGATTCTTCACGATGATCATACGTTTTAATACTCGCTGACCAGAGTAAAAGAAATATAAATATTTTTTTCATAATTGGTCCTTTTAGCATGAGTGCAAAAAGCATTGTAATTGCATGAATGTTAATCAGCTTTTTATGCGATAACTGTGAGTTTTCTTTTTAACTCTTGAAGAAACCCTATCATGATTGATATTGTCAGTCAATTGGGGTTAATGATTTCAGGATGCAATTATTACGCCTGGTACAATTGATAAAGAAAGAAGGTTCATGATGCAAAGTATCATGAACCTTCTTTCTTTACTTATATACGCTCTTGAATCAACTTTTTAATTGCAGCAAATTCTTCTAACAAGATATTATACATGTCTGCATTTTCACCTTCAAATGATGGCATAAGTGATAAATAAATCATTTTGCACTCAATGTCTTCAGGAGTTAAAGTTTCTTCATTGCTGATTTTTTTATACTGGTCCATTTCATTTTTAGGCCCATCAAGAAATTCTAATATATCAACTAATCCTCTTTCATCATCAAAAAATATATGTACATCTGCACCAGCTGCCAAAAGAATTCTTACTACCTCAACATTCGAGTTAATAAAAACAATAGACTTCCAATCTGGTAAAGGTTTATTAAAATATTCGTAAGCACCATAACGGTTAGTACGAATTTGAAATTGAAGCAGGCTGCTTAAAATTGCTATATGCAAAGGAGTATAACCAAGCAAATTTGTAGCGTTAACATCAACTCCAATTTCAAGTGCATATTTTATAAGCTCTAGAATTTTGCAACGACCTTCTTTAAAATCATGATGACTATAATTTGCCTCTAAATAAGAAAGTTGTTCAGAGTTAAGAAGCATTATTAATATATGTAAATATGTACAGCTTTGAAAATAATCAAGCTCAAATAGCGAAGTTTCATCAACCAAATCTTTAACTAAATCGTTAGTTGGCGTGAAAAAATTCATAAATGCTAGCTCATTACCAGGTATCATGATTTTTTTTAATTCTTCAATCTTGGTGTTGAGCAAAATATTACAAAATTCTTTAAAAAGATAATCGTCTTCAGCTGTGTAAAAAACTCCTGAAAAATTATCTTCATCAAATAAGTCATCGTTGCTTTTTGTAATATGCATTAATCCTGCACATAATAAAAAACTTAAAGTTATAATTTTATTTATTTTTTTCATATATCTATTTTTTTCGTGTTTATAATATGAATTAGTAGTTTATCTATCATACTTCATCGTATTACAATAAAAACATACAGCAACTGGTGGAGGGCTTTTTGAAAAATTACATAAAAAAAGCGGAGCTCATGTGCAGCTCCGCAAGGTGTGTGTATTTGAGAGACACGTTTTAAAATCTATCGTAAGTCTTTTATTTCTCGTTGTGTATCACGTGCTATATCACGCTCTTTAATCATCTCTTTTTTGCCCTGAGCTTTTCGGTGACGAGCAAGTCCAATTTCAACTTTAGCACGACCTCGTTTATTAAAATAGATGATTGTTGGAACAAGGGTAATGCCTTTCTTAGAAACTTCACCCATAAGTCTGTTGATTTCTTTGCGATGTAATAGTAATTTGCGGCTATTAAAAGCATTGTTATCTTCTTTAACATAAGCGTGAGAGTACAAAGGGATATTACAGTTAATCAAAAAAAGTTCGTTATCTTTCATCACAGCAAAAGCTCCAACAAGGGATGCTCGTTTTGCTCGAACAGTTTTGACTTCGTCTCCTGTTAAAACTATACCAGCTTCAATGGTACTAAAGATTTCGTAATCAAAATGAGCTTTTTTATTTTTAGCAACAATGTTCATAGACGCTTCTTTTTCTAACAAATTTCTTTTTTATACTACTATTATTATACTTTATATATTATGATAATGAAAATATTGGCACTACGTCAAAATATTTAGGTAAATTTATGAAAACAAAGATACTGCTATATGTTTTAATTATGTCTTGTGCTCAATTATCTTATTTGCATGCTTATATGGTATCACTTGATTATGAGCCGGTTGCAATATGTTTAGGAGCTATTACATTTCCTTCTTATGTTACCCCTTATGCAAATCTTTATTATAACGGCAAAAAATTATCAATTGATGTTGATACAAAAGAAAAATCTGTTGCGATCATTCCTTATTGCTTAGAAGAAGCAAAGTCACAGCAACAGTTTCACATCGTTATTTGTGGGGAATGTAAAATTTCATCAAAAGAAAATACGATTGAATGTTTATATGTTCCTTTAGATGTATCATATAAATTTTATACGCTTTCTGCTACGCGAGAATATAATCAAGATCAAGAGGTAGATGGCTATAGTTGGAAAGTGACTGAAAATAACCTTGTAGATAATAATACTATTCCTCAGTACGCGATCATCTTTTTATTTGATGCAGACCTTGTAGAAGGGCTGTACGTTAAAAGTTGGCCGCAAAATAGTAATGTAAGAATTTTGCCAGAAATAGTTATAAAAAAAACAGCAAGTCAAAAAGAGTTAGTTCAAGCTATGAATGCTTCTGCTGCGGCGTCAATGGACATAAATGGAATTCATAAACGCAATATGACGTGTATAAAACAAATTGATCAAAAAGCTGTCCTTTCACTGAAATCATAATTATGAAACGTCATCTTATTTTAGGTATAGAATCTTCCTGTGATGAAACAGGAGCCGCTGTTTACGACTCAGTTAACGGTTTACTTTCTAATGAACTCTATTCACAGGTTGACTTGCATGCTTGGCATGGTGGAGTTATTCCAGAATTAGCATCACGACTTCATATGGAAAAAATTGGTATCATTGTTCAAACTTCTTTAGATAAAGCAGGCGTAACACTTCAAGACATTGATACAGTTGCCGTGACCAGTAAGCCAGGACTTCCTGGAGCTTTAATGATTGGTGTATCTTTTGCTAAGGCTTTAGCTTTTGCTCAAAATAAAAAATTAATTGGTGTTAACCATCTTGAAGGGCATGTTTTTTCAGCGTGTATTGAGCATACGATTCCATTTCCATTTTTATGTTTAACTGTTTCTGGTGGTCATTCATCATTGTACCTGGTTACAGATTATGGACAATATCAATCAATAGGGCATACGATTGATGACGCGGCAGGTGAAGCTTTTGATAAAATAGCAAAGCTCATGAATTTGCCATATCCAGGTGGACCAGTCATAGAAAAACTTGCAGAGCAAGTTAATTTTCAAGATTTTTTTAATTATACTCGCGGCGCAATGGCAGGGCTCAATTTTAGTTTTTCAGGTCTTAAAACTGCAATTTTATATGATATGGTTAAACGTGGAGCCTACGATCTTGCAACCAAAACATTTTTAAAACCTGATGATATTGAATTTCAGCAACAAGTTGCAAGTTCTTTGCTTGTTTGTATGGGTGATATTTTTGAAAAAAAATTAGCGCTTGCGCTTAAAGAATATCCTGAAATACAAGCAATTTCTTTTGTCGGTGGCGTAGCATGCAATAAATATCTTCGCCGTAAGCTACAAACTTTTTGTGAAAAAAAGAAAATTCAACTTTTTTATCCATCAGGTAAATTATGTACCGATAATGCAGGAATGATTGCTTTTGTCGGTGCCTATAAAGCACAGCAAGATCAGTATAGTGAATTAGATTTATCGATTTTTTAGATGCTACTATATATTTTAGATTTTAAAAAAAGTCACCATGTTAAAAATAAGCATGGTGACTTTTTTGAGTTTTTTGATCTTAATACCTATAATGCCTCATGTCTTGGTAAGCATCTAAGGAGCATGAGTTCCAAAAGTTAGCGCTATAGGTCATGGTAAGTTGTTCTTGGGCCTCTATATTTCGTTGTGCTATCATCGCAATGTGCGACATCCCATCATGCCCAAGGATAGCCCATGCTTGACAATTTGAATGTTGCTCTCCATCATTAATGAATCTTATTTCGTTTCCATACAAACCTGCATCAACAACACAGCCTTTTGAGTGGTAAGCATAATAGATGTTTGTTGAGCGATCCTCAATTTTCTTTAATTGCCCAGCAAATTCTCCAATATATTGACCTTGAGCTATAGCATGTTTTGCAAATACACCATATCCGACATGATTGTTAATAAGTTTTATAGAAAGATCTGCCATCTCATTTCGTTGTATTTTGTCAGCAATAGTAGAATTTAATGTTGAGCAATACGGTGATTGATAAGGGGTTCTGTTGTCATAACTGTAGAGTAATGACCGGGTGTATGTTACCTGGCAAGCATTAAAAAATAAAGCTTTCTCTCGTTCTGTGTGAAATTCAGTTTTTTTTAAGAAGCGGAGAGCTTGCCAGCTGTTATTGTCTAGATCTGAACTTGAGCTGTGTGCAGATATTGAATTAAGAAGAAGGCTTACGAGTAACAAAAACTTAGGTGAATTCATAAAATATAATTATTTTTAAAGATTAGATGGAGATTCAAAAATAGAATCTCCATTGATATTTTTAATAATTATATCAGTTTAATTTTCATCAGCCAGTTCTTGATATGTATAAGATCGGCTATCCCAGTAATCAGGGCCATAACTTATTAAAAGTTGTTCGCCTTTTTTTATATCAGTTAATGCAGTATAGCACACATGCCAGAGATCATCATTCCCGATCACATACTGGACTTGACAGTTTGGGACGATTCCATCATTAATAAATCGTAGTTCATTTCCTTGGCTGTAACCATCTAATGAAACAGCTCCTCCATCTTCAGTTCGTATAGGATAAAACCAAGCGTAATCCTTGTTGTCAACAAGTGATCGGTCTTGTACGCTTCCGGTATACATGCCAATAAACTCATTTTCTGTTATATCTTTTTCAGCAAAGATTCCATACCCTACATCTTGCCCAAGCCAATGAATTGACGTTGGCACAAGTGTTTGAGCATCGACTTCATCTTTATAGTAAAAGCTTATTTCTTCATATTTGGTTGGATCTTCTTGGTACATAGAGGTTTGCCGAGCATCGATTGTTTGAGCTGGTTGGTAATCAAAAATCTCTTTTTTTAGATAATCAATACCTAATGTATTGAATAAATTCAATTTTTCTTCGTGTGTTGTAAATCTTTTTGTAGGAAGTTCATAAAACTGGTGTTCTTCTTCTTCTTCTTCTTCTTCTTCTTCTTCTTCTTCTTCTTGGTCGATTAAGGTATCTATATTTTCTTCATCAAAATCAAAGTCAGTATCATCTAATTCGGTATCGGATTGACTACTATCAAAAGACAATCTTGGTTGTTCTCTCCATGCATTTTGAATGATAACTGGATTAAGCTCTGCTTTGTTTTTACAAAAAAGGTATCCAAGCAAGCAAATGCTTATTAAAACTAAATTTCGTATGTAAATTTTCCACTCCATTTTTCACCCCTTAAAGCTCAATAGAAATTTTATTTTTTATATGTATACTTAAAAATTGTAAGGCTATTCTAGATGAAAATAATATGACGTTAATTAAATAATGAAAAAAAATTATGAATCACGACTCTTTTATCTTTAAAAATCAGTTAATTACAGCATTTTTTTGTTCGTTACTGGCAATAACAACAGCCATTATTTCAGCACCTGCTTCTGATACACCTCCTGTATTTGAAGTTCCTACGTTTGTTCCTCTTGATAAGTCTTACAAAGTCGTCATTGTTATTCCTGCTTATAACGAAGAAGAAAGAATAGAATCGACGCTTCATGCATATTTTGATTACTTTAGTAAACAAAAAAATCTCACAACAACATTTCTTGTTGTTTGTAATAATTGTTCAGATAACACAGCAGCAGTTTGTAAAAAAATTAAAAAAAGACATCGTCAGCTTGATTATATTGATTTGCAACCAGGAGGAAAAGGGTTTGCAGTAAAACAAGGGTTTTTAAAAGCTTTAGACTACGATGCTGATTTTATTGGTTTTGTTGATGCTGATATGGCAACAACGCCTCCATATTTTTATGAGCTCATTACAAAAATGAAGAATCATGATGGTGCTATAGCGAGTCGTTATAAAAAAGATGCTCGTATTTGGCCAAATAGACCTTTTATTAGAGAAATTGGTGGTAAATTTTACAACTGGGTTTTACGACATAATTTTCATTTAGATATTCGTGATACACAGTGTGGTGCAAAATTATTCACATACCAAACAGTTAAAGACATTGCCCCTCATATGCAAGAGAAAGGCTGGGCTTTTGATCTTGAGCTTTTGTATCTTTGTCAGATTTTTGATAAAAATATTATTGAAATTCCAACCACGTGGACTGATATGCCAGGAAGTCATTTAACAATTTCTGGTTGCTATAAAGAGTTTATATCAGCACCTTTACGTATAAAAAAACAGCAAAAAAAGTTAGTTGAAAAAGTTGCTTTAGAAAAATCTGAACAAAGACGCCAAGCACGTATACAGCAAAAAGCTGAGCGTAAAGGTAGAAAAAAAATGCCTAAAATGTTTGCGTAAGCGTAGACTTATTTCATAATCTTTACAAAGAGTTCTATTTTAAGTAGCTTAACTACTGGTGCAATTTAAACGTTAAAAGGAATTATGACATGCCTGATAGCTCATCAATCAATTCAAGATCACATCTTGCGTATGGACGCATTGTTAAAATAAGTGGAACTGTTTTGGATATAAAATTTCCACAAAACAAAGCCCCAAAAATTCATAATGAACTTGTCATAGAAATTCCTGCAACGGATACAACAGCAAAAAGATTAGCCCGCCTGGAAGTTGCATTGCAACTTGGTGATGATATTGTTCGAGCAATTGCTATCGAAAATGTCTACGGAATTAGCAGAAGCTTGCCAGTTTATGACACAGGGGCTCCAATATCTGTTCCGGTAGGGACTGATGTTTTAGGTCGTATGTTTAACGTCTTTGGTGATCCAATAGACGGTTTGCCTTCTTTGGATCAGTCTGAAAAATGGTCAATTCATCGTGACGCTCCATCATTTGTAGAACAAAAAATAGAAAATGAAATTCAAGAAACCGGTATTAAAGTTATTGATTTATTGTGCCCATACTTAAAAGGCTCAAAAGTTGGTTTATTTGGTGGTGCTGGTGTTGGTAAAACAATTTTAGTAACAGAATTAATTCATAATATTGCCAAACAGCATGAAGGTGTATCAGTTTTTGTGGGTATTGGTGAACGCAGTCGTGAAGGAAACGAACTGTGGCTTGAGATGAAAAAATCTGGAGTATTAAGCAAAACAGCTTTAGTGTTTGGCCAAATGGGAGAACTTCCTGGAGCACGTCTTCGTGTTGGGATGACAGGCTTAACCATGGCTGAATATTTTAGAGATGTAGAAAAAAAAGACGTATTACTTTTTATCGATAATATCTTTAGATTTGTGCAAGCCGGTTCAGAAGTATCTTCATTGCTTGAGCGAATTCCATCAGCAGTAGGTTACCAACCAACGCTTGCATCTGAGATGGGTGCATTTCAAGAACGTATTACTAATACAATTAATGGTTCTATAACTTCAATACAAGCGGTATATGTTCCAGCTGATGATATTACAGATCCAGCTCCAGCTACAACATTTATGCATCTTGATGCTAATACGGTGTTATCGCGTAAGTTAGTAGAGCTTGGTTTGTATCCTGCAATTGATCCTTTAGCTTCAAATTCAAAAGGTTTATCACCAGCAGTTGTTGGCGAACGTCATTATGCAATCGCACAAAAAGTACAAAACGTTTTGCAACGATACAAAGAGCTTCAAGATATTATTGCAGTTCTTGGTATTGATGAACTATCTGATGATGATAAAATTATTGTAAAACGTGCGAAACGTGTTCAAAAATTCTTGACTCAACCACTCTTTACGGCAGAATTTGCTTCAGGAATGCCAGGTCGCTATGTTCCAGTTTCACAAACCCTTGATGATTTTGAAAAGTTATTAGGCGGTGAGTTGGATCATTTACCAGAACAAGCTTTTTACATGGTAGGCAATCTTCAAGAAGCTTTTGAAAAAGCAGAAAGATTAAAGAATGAAGCTCAGCGTAATTAGTCCTCAGTCAATACAACAATATGCGATAGTTTGGGTAGAGATTAACACTCCTGTTGGAAATCTTGTTATTCAAGAAAACCATGCGCCCATGATTGTAGAGATTGAGCCAAATTCAGAAATTTTATTGATGCAAGAAAATGGTAAACAAATGTCGATTCTTGTTGTGCAAGGATTTATTCATGTGACTCATCAAGAGATTAAACTTTTGATCACGAAAGAAGCATGAAGAATTCTATTGGGCAAATTATATCCGGTTCGCTTAGTGAAGGGTTTGTGATGAGATTTTCATCGCAAACTGATATTGAGACGATTAAATCAGGAAAATTTGTTTGTATACAAGGGTTAAGTCATAGATTTTTTTCTATTATTACCGATTTGATGCTAGAAACTGCTCATCCTGAAATTTTACAATTTCCTCCTGATGAGGGAGAGGGATTGTTAAAAGAACTTTTAACAACAAATAGTATGTATGCAACAGCTCAGTTAAAACCTATGTTGATGTTAAATTCGCTCAATCATATTTCTCCGGTTAAAACAGTTCCTCATCACTTTGCATCGGTGTATGAAGCAACTAGAAAAGATATTGAAACTATCTTTGGTGATGAAAAAGATGTTTCAAATAACTATTTTAATATTGGAAATCCGCTTGATATGGATGCTCCTGTTTGTTTAAACCTTCATAACCTTGCTGAGCGAAGTAATGGAGTTTTTGGTAAGACAGGTACTGGTAAAACTTTTATCACTCGATTAATTTTAGCTGGTCTTATTAAATCAAATAAAGCTACGTGTCTTATTTTTGACATGCATAGTGAATATGGCTTAGAAGCGCGCCAAGAAGGTTCTGGGACTTTTGTTAAAGGGCTTAAAACGTTATTTCCTTCTAAAATTGCAATATTTTCAATTGATCCTGTAGCAACCCAGCGAAGAGGTACAGCGCCAGACGTAGCTGTTAAAATCCCTTATCAAGACATTCATGTTGAAGATATTATGTCGTTGCAACAAGAGTTGAATTTGCATGCAACTGCAACAGAAGCTGCATATCTTTTACATGGTAAATACAAAAAAGATTGGTTAGCAGTTTTGTTAAGCAAAGGTATTAATGCAAAAGAGTTAGCGGAAGAAATTGGAGCTCATCCAGAGTCAATTGCCGCTTTGTATCGTAAATTAAAGCATATTGAAAAATATTCATTTTTTACGCCAGATCCAGTTCCATCAGTTACAGATACAATTATTGAGTATTTAGATAAACGTAAATCGATTATCTTTGAATTTGGGAACTACTCATCAACATTTTGTTATTTATTGGTAGCTAACATTATTACACGTCGTATCCACTCAAGTTATATACAAAAAACAGAACGATTCTTAGGTACGAAAAAACCTGAGTTAGAGCCATCAAAATTAATGATTGTTATTGAAGAAGCACATAAATTTTTAAATCCTACTGCAGCAAGCCAAACTATTTTTGGAACTATTGCTCGCGAGATGAGAAAATATTATGTTTCGTTATTTATTATTGATCAGCGACCATCAGGAATTGATCCTGAAATACTTTCGCAAGTGGGTACAAAAGTTATAGCTCAATTAAGCGATGAAAAAGACGTTCAGGCAGTTCTTTCGGGCTCTGCGCAGGCAAACACATTAAAAACTGTTTTAAATTCATTGGACACTAAAAAACAGGCGTTAGTGATAGGCCATGCAGTTCGTATGCCAATTGTTATTGAAACAAGGACATATGACCAGATTTTTTATAAGGCTATGCAGCTTGATGCGTCTATAAATATTGAGAACGATCTTTTCTAAAAAAATTATTGTTACTTATTTTTATTAATTGAACGATAACGTCTTATTTTTTAGTTCTGTTTTCCTCTGGCAATAATCGTGACTTTTTCGCAAAAACCTTTGATACTAAAGTAATTAAGCCTTGTCATAAAATTTATAAAACAAATGCTTTTCAGGAATCTTGTATGAAAATTTATTTAAATTTATTTTTATTGAGTTGCTTGTTTTTTAAGCCGCACACTAATTTTTGTTGTGAATTTGAAGAATCTCAAGCAGATATAACTAGTATGTCGAGTTTAGAAGAAATAAATAAAACTTTTATTGAAGATAGCAACTACATGCAAGAGTTTAGTAGTCAGATAAAACAGATTGAGAGTGATCTATTTGAATTGAATAATAGAGTTTATGTACAAAGCTTAAAACGTCGGAGAAATGATATATCGCGAGTCAATCAACAGTATCAAGATCAACAAAGTCGCCTACCATTGCCTGGTGGTATTGCATCTAAACGAATAAAATTTGCTGAAGATAGTAATTTAAACGAGATGTTTATTATTGATCATACTTTGCCTGTTTCAAGCAAGAGTGATGTTGTTTAAATTTGATACTAAAAAATATAAATTGAACGATCTTTTATGAAAAAAATTAATGCTATTTTAGCTTGTATGTTTGCCATATCCGGTTTGATGTTTGTACGTTACATGCATACGCTGAAATCTTGTAAAGAAAACACGCTCATCGTAGGTACGAGTGCAGACTACCCTCCCTATGCAACTATTAATCTTGAAACTAATGAAATAGTTGGATTTGATATTGATATTGTTCGGCAGGTCGCTTGTAGGCTTGGTAAAAAAATTGAGTTGCGTGATATGCCATTTAACTATTTAATGTTTGATTTATATTTAGGTCAAATTGATGTTATTGCAGCAGGGTTAACCCCAGATGAAGATCGTAAAAAAGCTGTTTTATTTAGTAAGCCGTACTTAACAAGCGACCCACTTATTATTGTTACAAAAAAAGACCAACCGCCACTGAGCGATATTACTCAGTTGTATGGTAAATCAGTTGCAGTTAATACTGGGTATACTTCAGATATGTTTTTATCAAAATATTCAGAAATTTCACTTGTTCGTCTTAAAGCAACTGCAGATGCTATTATGGCTTTGCAAGCAAACAGTATTTATGCTTTTGCAACTTCGCAAAGTAGCTTGAGTCTTTTTTTAAGTACGCAAAAAACAGAACATGATTTTCAGTTTTTTACGATACCAACAACAGAAGATTCATACGCTTTAGCGTATCAAAAAAACAATGAAAAACTTCAACAACAAATTGATGATGTTCTTGATCAAATGGAGCATGATGGAACGTTACAAAAAATTAAAAAAAAATGGGGATTTGCATGATCGATTTTAATTTATTAGTGAAATATTATCCTCGATTATTGCAAGGTGTTGCTGTTAGCTTGCAAATTGCACTCGTGAGTTGTGCAATTGGAGCGATTATAGGCACATGCTTAGGCATTATTCTTTCGGGAAATAATAAAATTGCAAAGTTTTTTGCGCAAGCTTACGTATCAATTGTGCGTGGAACTCCCATGCTCATTCAAATAACAGCAACATATTTATTATTAAAATATGCAGGTTTTTCTATTTCAGCATTATGGTCTGCAACTATATCTATTGGCATTAATAGTGGAGCTTATTTAAGTCAAACTATTTTGACGGGAATTACATCTGTGAGCAAAGGGCAATTAGAAGCTGCTAAAACTCTTGGATTTACGCCAGCTCAGACGATTCGTTATATCATCTTCCCACAAGCTTTGCGCACAGTTTTACCTAACCTAGAAAGTGAAATTGTCACGCTCATTAAAGATTCAAGTTTAGCATCTTTTATTGGGGTATATGAGCTGAGTAAGCAGGGTGATATTATTATCAGTCAAACATTTGATGCACCAACAATCTATTTTGCAATTGGTTTGATGTATCTTATTTTAACAACATTGGTAACAGTTTTGATGAATATTTTAAACAAGAAGGTACATACGCATGCTTAGTATTAAAAATTTATCAAAGCATTATCATGAAAAAACTATTTTAGATGATGTCAGCTTTGACGTTCAAGCAGGAGAAGTTGTTGTTTTACTCGGTAAATCTGGTGTGGGTAAGTCGACAATTCTTCGTATTTTAACTGGCTTAGAAACAAAAGATTCTGGTTCTATTATATTTGATGGTCAACCTTTAGTAACTCAAAAAGTTGGTATGGTGTTTCAAGATTTTAATCTATTTCCTCATCTGACTATTGAGCAAAATATTATGTTGCCGTTACAAAAAGTTGCAGGAAAAACAGAGCAGGAAGCTCAAAACATAGCTGATCAATTGCTTGCAAAATATGAACTGTCAGCTCAAGCACAATTGTATCCCCATGGACTTTCTGGTGGCCAAAAACAACGAGTTGCCTTTGCTCGTACGCTTGCTATGCAACCACAATTAATTTGTTGTGATGAGCCAACATCGGCACTTGATCCGTTATTAACAAGTAAAATAGGTCAAGAAATTAACGATCTGGCACTACAGGGTTTAACAGTTATTGTTGCAACACATGATACTGAGCTTATTAAGCAAATTAAGTCGACAATATATTTAATGAAAAGTGGTAAAATCATAGAAAAAGCAACATCACAAGGACTTATAGACAATCCTGATCAATTTCCTTTCATTAAAAACTTTACACAAGGTGGAACATTTGATACAACTAACAACTGAAGATTACTATTTTTGAGCAATTGTATGTAGTCAGATTTGTTAAATTTTTTTGAATGTATATAATTTTGTTATTACAATGTCCCTAATCGAACAATACTCATGTATTGTTCACCCCCCTAACCCTTCAGCTTTTTAAGTTGAAGGGTTTTTTATTACATAATTTTTTTTATGAAAATAGTGACTCTTGAGTTGCATTGTCTTTAATTTGTGAGGGTAAAAGTTCTTCTTTAATAGGCTCTGCTACAACTGTTGCTTGTTTATCATAACCAAAAGCTACATCAAAAAAATCTTGAATAGCATCAATCATTTTTTGCCATGATGATCGATTAAGACTTTTTTCAGTGTACAGATTCATTTGTTCTGTTGAAAAATCTTTAAAGTCATTTAAAAACTGTGCTAAATCAGCAGACTTAATTTGAGTTGGATCAACCATCCACTGTTTTTGTAAAAGATCGAGCTTTTCTTTATATTCAGTTAGTTTTAATATTTGGACATCACTCATATTTTCGATAGCATCGCCCTCAGTAATTTTAGTAAAAGTTTCATTCATTTTTATTAAAGCTTTTGCAGATTTTATTGGGTCAGCTTGCCCAGTTCTTCTTGCATTATAATCAGCTACTTTGGTAGAGAAACTTTCAGTTGATGTAAATAAATCGAAAGGTGCTTGTTGTCCAGTTTCAACTGATTGTACGTTGTAAGGATCAAAGGCTTCATCTATTCGTATTGCTTGTATTGGTTCAGGTTGTACAGCTTGAATAGGTTCTGTTGGATCAATTTGAAATGATCTAATATCATGAGCAGAAGGACTCAGATTGGTAGCCTCTGGAAGGTTTGATTGAGAGGTAGAGTTACGTGTTGATTCTGATGCAGTCGATTCATGTGTATGTTTGTGAGCATTTTGTAAATCAGCATTTTTGGTCTCTGTTGCTTTGTGATCAGGTAGAGACTCTCTTTGTTTTTTACTTACATCTATTGTATGTTGTTCAGGCGCTCTTTCCATAGCAAAAAAAGTTATGTTATTACTACATAAAATTGTAAGAATAGATCCTATAATTTTTTTATTCATTATTTTCCTTGGTAATTTGATAAGCTTTTTTACTGTTAAATTGAGTTAACAATAAAAATTGATAAAAACAAAGAGACTTTACTATATAATAAAGTCTCTTCGTTGAATTTTTTATGAGTAAATTTTAAAATTCCATTAATTCGGCGCTAACAGTGAGACCCATTTCTGTTCCTTCAAGTTCATCATCGACAACATTTGGATCTTTTTGTGCATTTATCGCTTCATTTGTAACTTTTGCAGTCTCATCACCGGCTTTTTCAACTTTACCACCTATTTTTTTTTGTATAACAACAACTTCAATAGGATTTTTACATGCAGAATAGTAACAGTATCCAGCTATAACAAGTGTCGCTAAACCAACAAGTGCTAAAAGATCGCGTAGAATTTTCATACAGTTCCTTTATAAGGTAATAAAATTTTTAAATATTTTTACTTTATAGATACTGTAATTTTTTTGATTTCTTAAAGTCAATACAAACAAAAAGAGGATTTTGCTTGTACCACAAAATCCTCTTAATTATTTTTTTAAAAAAATTAGCTTATAAAGTCACGTTTTGTCCATTGCATTGGATCGATAGCAACGTTGCCAACTCGAATTTCCCAATGTAAATGATAACCGTTTGCATACCCAGTTTTTCCCATCGTTCCGACTGGATTACCTTTTTTCAGCTTTTGGCCAACTTCGATATTTGCATACGTTTCAAGATGGAAGTACATGCTTAAAATTCCGTAGCCATGATCGATGATGATGGTGTTACCACTGTGAGCATAGCGTTCTTTTAAGACAACGATTCCTGCTTGTGATGCCCATACAACACTGCGAGGAGCTGCTGCAACCATATCAATTGCTTTATGTACGTAACAGCCACGTTCTTGGGCAACTCGTTGAATACCAAACTCTGTTGTAATGTTTGTCATTGCAAGAGGGATTTCAAAAACTCCATGCCATAATTTTTCTTGTACAGAATTTTGTGAGAGTTCTTCCATTTTTAATTCAAAATCTTTTTCTCCAAGAGAAGTAAATTCACCTTCTTTTGCAAGAGCACCTGACGGAACATGTAATGTTTTTTTCTTAAAAGGGAATGCTGTTACGCTAAAATTTGAATGAAGGTCAAAGTTGTTTCCAACATGGTCCTGAATTGCAACTGAAAAAGCATATTCTGATGGATGCTGATCACAATCAAGTGGAATAAATGTTTCATATACTAGTGACCCAAGTGCTTCTGGATACGCTATAAAATTTTTTGATAGCGCTGTTACCATCGCTTGCTTGATTGGCTTGTTAACTTTGAATTGAACATGAAAGCATCGACCTTGTAACACTTTATTTTCTGATTCTGGTTTTATAAAACCTGCTTGTAATTCAGCATTATCAACATAAAAAATATGCTCTGATTGAACAGTATTATGATTATTTGTACCGCTAACGGTTGTAAACACAAGAGTATGTTTTCCATTATCAAGAGTGTCAACTGGTATAACTACGCTATTTTCAAATGATGAGCGGTTAACCATAATATTTTGTTTATACGGTTTGCCATCAATAATAATTGAATAGTTTGAAATTTTATACGGATGAGTACCTGCTATAGTAGCAGTAAGATTTTTTGCAAAAAATGAACCATCATGAATTCCATGAATGGTAACAATTGGATCTGTTGTGTTGTAGTAGTAAAGATAAAAATTATTTCCGATATACCATGTTAAAAAGGATATGAAAATAACTCCTAAATATTTTGAATATTTCATTATGCACAGCTCCAAGAAACAAAAAAATATAAATAATTTAAAAAAGAATGTGTATTAAAGATACCTTAAAAATAATAATAAATAAAATTGTTGCTTTCAATTCCACATAATTTTTATATATAGATATAAATCATTTTTAATTAATTTCGATTGTAGGTCTTTATGAATGAAATCAAAGCAAAATTTAAAATTTTATTGATAATTTTATTACATTTCGTGATGACTGAAAAAATTATGCATGCTGATGTTACTACTCCGATATCTCAGCCGTTAACAGCAGATAGCTCAGCAAGTTTTCAGGGTTTACTTAATAATATTTCAAGCTACCCAGCTTTAACCATTAACGATAAGAATCAAGTTATTCAAATTCCTGTTAATAGAATTTCTCGTTATGTGCTTCCTGTTGATGTTATGACCATGGCGCAACTATCAAATCTTTCTGTTTTGCGGCCAACAGACAATAATGCATATAAAAATTACCCAAGTGGTTCAGCTCTTTTTCCTAAAAATAGTAATGTAGCACAGCAATTTGATGGGGTCGTAAGCTCTATAAAATCAAATCAAGAATTAATTAAATTTTTTAGAAAAATTCATTTTAATTGTTTAAATCAAATGTATGCATATTTGATGAAAATTTATACTAATCTGATAGCTCGTCATACAGGAAGTTCTCGTGATAAAACTGGGAATCTTGTTATTGATACAGCAGCTTTTTTAGGAGATGAAAAAACGTATGCAACAAACCAAAAAATATTAATTATGTCACATCTTGTCAGTCTTATTGAATTGCAATTTCATGGTATGGTGCTTGCTTGCTCTCCACAAACTCCTTATATTTTTGCAACTCCTGCAGGTAAAATATATATTCAAAATGATTTTAGTATTGATTTAAGTACATTTGCATCAACTCAAACTGACGAAGTTATGCAACAAGTTCAAAAAAATTATACAGATTTTTTGAAGAAATATATTACTTTTTTTCAAACATATACCAGCTTGCTTTCTACGCAAGATACAACAACAGGTTTTACTCAATTTTATACTGCAGTAAAGGCTATGCAAAGCAGTCCATCTTTTGCAAATATGAATCCACCTATGTTTTTTTATGATGATGAGTCTGTTCGTGCAATTAAAATGATTCCTTATCTTGCATCACAACTACCGACAAAAAGTGCATTAATTGATTGGGCTGATGATGCAGTTAATGCGGTAACAAAAAATATTATGCAAAACAATCGTCCGGTTGCTTATTTTAAAGATGCCGCAAATAATTCAACTCAAAATAAATCACAAGCTGCCCACTTGTGCATTCTTTCTCAATCTGGAGATAATATGTTTGAAGAAGAATTACTCAAGCAACCTGATTGGTTAAATACATCTCAAGGAGTTATCGCAATGCTGCAAGCATGCCTTGGCGATTTTTCGAAAATTATAAATTTAAATATTCTTGATCCTTATACTCAAGCTATTCTTGAAAAAACTTTAAATGGTTCTGTGAGCAGTCAGACATCTCAAACAGTAAGTGACTTATCTGCTGCTATGGTGCCTCCTGCACCTACAGCGGCAGACAAAGCAGCGGCAGACAAAGCAGCGGCAGACAAAGCAGCGGCAGACAAAGCAGCGGCAGACAAAGCAGCGGCAGACAAAGCAGCGGCAGACAAAGCAGCGGCAGACAAAGCAGCGGCAGACAAAGCAGCGGCAGACAAAGCAGCGGCAGACAAAGCAGCGGCAGACAAAGCAGCGGCAGACAAAGCAGCGGCAGACAAAGCAGCGGCAGACAAAGCAGCGGCAGACAAAGCAGCGGCAGACAAAGCAGCGGCAGACAAAGCAGCGGCAGACAAAGTTAACCAAGACGCAGCAATAAAGTCGGCACAAGATGCGGCAGCAAAACAAGCACAAGATATGGCAGCAAAACAAGCAGCAGCAAGAGCTGCAAGTCAAAAAAAATAAGGTATAAAATGTTTAAAAAAAATATGTGGATTCTTTCTATTCTAACCATATTAATAGTTGGATCTATTTTTTATCATCAACATGCTGTTAAAAATAATAATGCTGCCTTTGTTCAAGATGTTCAAACAATGAGCAATTACTCTATTGATGAAGTTGTTGACGCTGTGTATGGTAAAAATGGAGTTAATCTTGATTTGCAAAAAATCTTAGAAATTAAAAATCTTGTTGAGCAACTTAAGAGTCTTTCACAAGTAGAGCAGCAACAAGTTGCATGCTTGGTAATAAACATGCTTCAAGAAAAAAAAGATAAGCACATTCTTTATTGCAAGCTTGTTTCATATTTAGAATCAATTGCTGATGATATTGTATGTAAAGATACTGATACTGCTATTATGACTTATGCTGAGCAATTATTTAATTACTTTATACTCGAGCAAGCAGAAATAGTAGATCATCAAAAAAAACTATATATTTTTTTACAAGCTCAAAAGTCATTTCATCTACCAAAGCTTATGAGTTTTTGGGCCACTCAAGATGGAGCAAAAGCTCTTGACGCGCACATAGGCTCTTCAACTGATAATGTTGTTATTCAGGATATGATGACAGATATGGCGATTCTTATTGGAACGCAGATGGGTGCAGAATTTGCTAACGCTCAGATAGATACTCAGGCTGAAGATTTAGCAAATATATTAACGCAGCAAAGTAAAACAATTCAAGCCAACGTTCAAAGTTTTCAGTCACAAGCGCAGGCTTCTCAGGTAACAAGTTTACAAAAACAAATTACCAATTTTTCAAATAAAAGCACTGAAATTCAAAATAAAACTCAAGGCGCAATTGATCAATCAAGTCTTGAATTAAACTATTTATACCAAAATATAAGTTTAAATAAGCCTTTACAGCAATATCTATCAAGTCCAGTTGTGTTTGACCAGATATTTGCTCAAGGAGATATGTTGACACCTGAAGGATATGTGTGGAAAAATCCATTTTCTGTTGGTGATTGGCAATATGCAAAAGATGATGATAGCTTTTACCAGTGTCAAAATTCTTCAATTATGAGCAAAGATTCTACGGGAATTTTAAGTTCTACACGAGCAGAAAATAACTCTATATTTACTGAGTATTCATCAGCGCAATCAAGTTATTCTATTTCTGGTGTAATTACGATATATCAAATTGAATATCCATTTTTTGTCGGAATTATTTTTAATAAAGCTCGCTGGATTTCTGGAAATTATGAAGGGTTGCGTAAAGCAAGAATGGTTGGAGTCTATGGCAAATCAGAGACTGATATAGGTGTTTATTTTGCCGAACAATACACTATGACCGATGAACAATTAGCATCATCAAAATCTGATGAGCCAATCCAACAGCCATTGGCACAGATTTTATCAGGGAGTGTTGATAAAAAAATCCCTCTTGTTGTCGATGCTTTTAATAATTTAAAAAAAGAATCAATTATTTTAAATTTTGAAATCACAACAACTCCAGAAAAAGCTACATTTGCTTTTTGGAATGATAAAAATAGTAAAAAAGAAATTACCGTTGATAAGTTAAATTCTCAGATGTTTTTATATCATGGAATTGGTTTTATTTGTCCTGGAGCTATTGCACAGTTTAAACTGAATAGTCCAAAAAACATACTTTTTACTCCAGACGCTATTTTGAAATATAAAGGTTAATTGTATGAATAAAAGAACACCATCATTACTTTTTTTGATAATCATTGCAATGGCTCATCTTCTTCAAGCCTCAGCTAGTAGTTTGGTGCCATCAACTCAAGCAACGTCTTCTACTTTGTTTCCATCATGGATACCCCAGCATTCAATAAATGAAAAAAATATTGAAGCAACCTATGGCAAATCGGGTTTAAATTTACCAGCAGATGATCTTATGCATATTAAGCAAACATACAGTTATCTTGAAATGGCGATAAGAGGTACAAGTCCAAAAAAAGATCCAATTACGAGTGCAGAAATTCAAGATTCAGATATTTGGCAAAAATATTTAAAAGGTATGCTGGTTGATTATTATGATAATCAACATGATTTTATAGAATCTATCAGCATGGTTCATAATCAGATGTTTCCATATTTAGCAAATATCGAACTTAATTTTTATAATAATGACTTTATAAAATTACGAATATTTGCAGATTCGTTAAGGGTTGAAAAAAATTTACAAGACGTTGTGATTCAAAGATATCTTACTCAAATTAAAGATTGGAAGAATGACAATCAAAGCGTACTTGCTTCTAAAATAACAGCTTTTAAAGCTACAGATTTTTATAAATATACGCACGATGCAACTTTGTGGACTGCTCAAAATAAAACTATAAGTGCGGATGTCGCATGTTATTTTATGCTTATAACAATTCAATCTGCGGTACAAAATAAATTAACTCAAAGCAATGCGCTTTCATTTTTAAAGCAAGCATCATCTTCAGCTATTTCTCCAAATTTTTATTATTATCAACCAGCAGATTTTATAGCGCTTGATGAGATTTTTACCTTGCAGCAGGTTTCTATAAATGCCGCAAAAAAATCTACGATAAAAGATGCTAATCCAAAAACATTTGACCTGAAAGATTTGGTTGATTTGCAACAAGCTAAAAGTTTAGCAAATTCTCAAAATGTAGTTATTCAAAAAGGAAAAGATCCTACAGGTATATCTGGAGGAATGAAAAAAGCGGGAAACTCAGTTGCTCACGCAGCAACTGATGCGGGTAATGCAATTGCCAATACAGGTGAAAGTGTTGTCAATGATGCTGCCAGGGTTGCAGCTGAAGCAGCGCAAGCAGCACAAGATACTGCAAATAGAGTTGCAGCTGAAGCAGCGCAAGCAGCACAAGATGCTGCAAATCAGGCTGCAGCTGAAGCGAAAAAAATATCAGATGATGCGGCAAAAGCTGCAGCACAAAGTCAAGCAATGCAAGCAGCGCAAAATGCTGCTCGGGTTGCAGCTGAAGCATCGCAAGCAGCACAAGATACTGCAAATAGAGCTGCAGCTGAAGCTCTACAAGCATCACAAGATGCTGCAATAAAAGCAGGAAGTGGAATTGCTCAATCAGCAGTTGCAATAGGAACTGGAGTATCTCAAGTTGGAGTTGCAACAGGCCAAGGGCTTTCCCAAGCAACAACTGCAGTAGGAAATGTTGTTGTAACTGATGCTGCAAAAATAGCTGCTATGCCACAAGATATAGCAAATACAACCACCGATATCGTTAAAACAACAAACGAAGGTTTAGCTCAGGCAGGAAAAGCTACCGAAAAAGATATCGTTGGCAGCATGAGTGCAAAAGATTTTGAAAATGTGGGAACTTCGACGGCAAGTATGGTTGAGCATGGAGCTAAAGCAGTTGGAGAAGCTGCTGCGGGTGCAGGAGCTATGGCTGTTGGAACTGCTCTTGATCAGGCAGGGGTTCATACAAATGCTGCTGACTGGGGTCAGCAACAAGTCAAAGCATCATTGCAAGATTTAAAACAAACAGATAAAGCATTTAATAATACGATTGCAAATTTGTCTAAGTTTACTTTTCTTGGTGTTGTTACCTATGGTTTAAAAGGGATAACTCTTGGATGTGCCGGGCTTGGTGCAACAATGATTGGTGATATTGTGTATGCGCAAACAGGCAATAAATCAATTAAAAATTGGGGCGCAAAGCAAAATGAAGATGCGATTAAAAGCATTCAAAAAGCTGGAGATGATGTAAATGCTATTGTAGAAAGTACAGCCCTTGTACTTGAAGATGGTGTTGTTGCTCCTATAGCACTTATAGCAGGTGCAGAACTTAGTATTGTTACTCAAAATAAAAAATTTGGTGATGATTTAGCTTTAATGATCAATCAAATTGTTGATGCAGCTATTAATGAAGTTGCTACAGGAGTTGTAATTTATAACAATGTTATTAATTACGGACTTTCTCAAGGCATGATACTTAGTGAAGCGGGAATTGCATTGTTAGAGGATAGTCTTTTAGTTGTATATGGTGAAACAACAGGGCAGCAAGGAGTCTCGAATCGAGCAATAAAAATAACAACTGATTCTGCAAATGCATTAGTTACAAAAACTATGAGTGCAGCAAGCAAGGGAATTTCTTTAGTTGTAGATTCGTCAATGGATCTTGTCGTTGGATTAATTCAAATTATGGCAGCTGTAGAAAATTCTATGACGACTATTATATTTGATATTGTTGACGAGATAACGTTTATTGGCGCTGATTTTGCTTCATTTATGGGTGCTCCTGTTAATCCAGCTCAAGAAATGGCAAAAATAGATGCAAAAATGGAACAGCATCGAGGAACAATTAATATTGTTATGGGCGTTGTTTTAGCCGTTGCTTTAACAATATTAACTTTAGGTGCAGCTGGACCAGAAGCATTTACGATGGTGAGTGCAGAAGCTGCAGCTGAAGGTGCGGCAGAGGGAGGTGCAGAAGTTGGAGCAACTACATTGACTGAATCAGCAGGAAATGCTGCAGGAAATGCTGCTAAAACTGGAGTAGAGCAAGGCGGAAAACAGGCTGCAGAGCAAGGCGGAAAACAGGCTGCAGAGCAAGGCGGAAAACAGGCTGCAGAGCAAGGCGGAAAACAAGCTGCATCAACAGCTGCAAAAGAAGCAGGAACTGCTGTAGCTGATGCATCGGGTGATGTTACAGCTGGCCAAAGTTCTTCTCTTGCTAAGGTTGGAGCTTTTCTTTCAGAAAATGCCATGGAACTTGGAATGCAGCTTATGAACGTTGGGTTTAGTGTTTTTGGAATTATAGCTGGAGATAATAAAGATGAAGCTGCTATCAATACACTTGCCCAAGAAAAAGCATCGATTATAAATTTATGGCAATTCATAGAAAACAATAAAGTTGTTATGACCCAAGGGCAAAGTGTATATCTTGATGAGTTAACAAAAAAACATCAAGCTGCAGTAGCAAATCAAGCATTAAGTTTAAATTATTATACTAACTATCTTAATAATACGGTTAATAATATTCAAAGTCAGATATCGCATGCATTATCTGAGCAGTATATGCAGATGTTAACGCCAGATGCTACGGGGTCTCGTATTGCTGATATTGGTTCAGTTTGGGGTTTAACAACACCATTTGTGTATTTATATCCTTCGCAAGGTTTTTTAACAACAACATTGGGAAGAAAAAACTTTCCGTATGCACAAGAAATAGCGCAAGCTCCTTTTGTTTCAGAAAGTACAAATAAGGATAGCACAAAGACTTCATTAGATGGATCATCAAGTCAATCTGAAGCCTTATGGTTTAATCAACGTGCAGTTTCGATTGTTGATCAAGCGGTTGATGCTCCTTTACAAGTTGAGATTAAATTTCGTGTTATTTATAACTTAACAACAGAATTTCATGTGGGGTTGTATCTTGGTGGTAAATATTATGATTATAATTCACCACAGTATCTTGCAGATATTAAAAATACCGGCGGAATTCATCTTGACGATGCTCATCTTGCAAAAATGTTTGTACTTAAGCGAGAAGTTGGTGATAAAAAACCTTCACTTGGAATTTATGAAAATGAAGGTAAAGGGTGGATTTTAGAAAAACAAGTTGATGCAGCAGCTTCGTTTAATCATGGTGCTATCTGCCATATGAGTGCAAGTTTGAATAAAAACAAACTGACTGTTTCCTTATGGACAGAGGATAAGCCAACTGCTATATGGACAAACACGGTTGATGTTACGCCGTGCGATCAAAAAACGTTTGGAGTTATTTTTTCTGGTGCTGCGATCGAATGGGATGTTGTAAAACCATTAAAAGTTATTCAACAAAATAGTCAGGTCAGAACTCCTTCTACAGCACCATTAGAAGCTGATAGAGAACGAGCTTCTAAGAAATCATGGGCTGCGCTGAGAAATCCTGATTTTGGGACAATTAAGTTGAGCTCTTTAGGTAAAAAATATCTATTCCAGGGTCAATATATATATTCAACTACCAGTACGCCAATTAAAGATAAAGACGGAAAACAACTGACTGATATTGTAGCATTTGCTACTTGTGTTGCAGGAATTTGTAGTAGTATTGGATCATCACCAACTCCAGCAGATACATCGCAAACACCTAATGCTGTCGTTAGCATGATTAATGGGGATGTGTATAATTCAAAAGGTGTTGTTATAGGGTCTCAAAAAGATCCATGGACATTATTTGTTAAGAATAATGGACCGTTTGATGATGCATTGGTTGCTACTGTGACAAAAACGCAGCAAGCTTGTCCACCAAAACCAGTTGTAGTTGTTCCTCAAACAATCTCATTTGACAGTTTTGCTGATAATGACTCCCCCTCTCTTGGTGGATTTGAATTTGGTTTTTCAGCCCCTACTGATATGGTTGATACTGAGGGGAGTTTTGACATGCGGCAGATGGATGCAGCAGATGGAGCTTCATTTGACTTTGGAGGCTTTGGAGACTTTGGATTTTGATAATTTTTTTATAACTTGATGTAATAGAAAAAGGGCTGTTTTTATATAACAGTCCTTTTTTTGTATAATTTGTTTTTTATTTCTAAACAGTTAAAATCAACAGTATGATAAACAATAAAGCGCTCCGAGATAAATATTACCCAAAAGATTCTGGTGTCTACTTTTTTAAAGATGCTAACAATGGCATTTTATACATTGGAAAAGCAAAAAATCTTAAAAATAGAATCAACAGCTATTTTTCTAGTATTGATGACAAAGCTATAGATCTTGTCAGACATGCAGTTGATATTGAGTATATTATTACCAATAACGAGATTGAGGCGCTTTTCTTAGAAGCTCAACTGGTTAAAAAGCATCAACCACCTTATAATAGACTTTTGAAATCTGGTAATCCGTTTGTCTATATTTTTTTCTCGCAAGATACGATACCAACAATTTCAATTGTGCGGACTAAGAAAAAAAAAGGCGAATACTTTGGACCATTTTTAACAAAAAAAGATGCCTTACATCTTGTAAGCTACCTGAAAAACAGATTTCAATTAAATATCTGCGGTAAAAAAATTCAATCTGGTTGTTTACAGTTTCATATTAATATTTGCGCTGGAAGTTGTAAGCCAGATTTTGATCTAGAATTTTATTTATTCAGACTTCAGATTGCACGCCAATTACTCCAGCATGAATACAAAGAAGCTTTGCATTACTTAGAATCAGAGCTTGTTAAAAGTAATCTGGATTTAAATTTTGAGCGATCAAAACATCTGGTTGCGTATCGTCATCATTTACAAGCAATTGTCGATACGTTAACCATATTAAAAAAGACGAAATTTACCAATATAAAAGAGCCGTCTATAGATAAAAATATAAGTAATGTTAATTTACTCTCAGATCTTAAAATACGTTTGAATTTAAGTCGTATTCCTTATCGTATTGACTGTTTTGATATTTCCCACATGCAAAGCCAGTCTATTGTCGGATCATGTGTACGTTTTCTTGATGGCAAGCCAGATAAAAAAAATTTCCGACATTTTATGATTAAGTCATTAATTATTCAAAATGATTACGCAGCACTTGAAGAGATTGTGACGCGTCGGTATCGCAAGCCAGAAGATTATCCAGATTTAATTATTATTGATGGTGGAAAAGGCCAACTGAATGCAACAAAGCATCTAGCTGGTCCAGCAGAAATTGTCAGTCTTGCAAAGCGCGAAGAGACCATATTTTTTGGTAACGGTAATGAGCCTATCATTCTTGATATTCAAAAAGAAACTGATCGTTTAATCTTGCAAATTCGAGATTATGCACACCATTTTGCAGTTTCGTATCATCGCAAAAAACAAAAATTAACAGCTGATTCATAAAAAACTATAGATCTTTACTAGGCTATGTGAACCAAATTTAGATGTGCACAAAAACCTACGATATCGCTGCGCTCATCTCCGGAAACATGGTTTGCGGGTGCCACTTTGCGATTTTTTAGTTTGGGAAATAGTGCATCAAGCCCACCGGCCAACAAATTTTCTGAGTTTTTGTAGAAAGCGTAGGACAAATATTTAGAGTGAAAAATTAGTTTACAGAACCTACAATTCGTTATGATTAATTTAAATAGAAAAAAAAATTATATATAAAGATGATACTATGAATTGCATGAAAAAAAATATAAAAAATTTAGCAGTAATAGGCTTTTTATTTTTAGGGTTTTCGCTTGCAGCAAAAGAAAAGAAACAATCTGATACGGTTATAATTGTTGACGGCAAAAAAACAACTTTATTACATCAAGCTGTTAGAAGAAATGATCTTAAAGAAGTTGAAAAATTGTTGAATGAAGGTTTTGATGTTGATGTGCGCAATGAGGTATTGTGTACTCCATTACATGATGCAGCTGCGTTCGGTGCAGTAGATGTTATAAAACTACTCTTAAGCCGCGGCGCTGACATTAATGCAATTTCAGGTGGTTTTGGATGGACACCGTTACTCAAGGCCGTATATTGGAATCATTATCATGCTGTTGTTGCGCTTGCCCAAGCAGACGCAGATCTTAATATGAAAGCAGACATGTGGGGAGTTACTGCATTACACAAAGCGGTATATCACCGACATAATAAAATTGCATTATATTTACTTGATAAAGGTGCAGATTTTAATAGCGTAGATAATTTAAAATCATCGCCTTTGCATTATGCAGCTGCTTATAGTTCAGCACAAGTTGTTGAAAGTTTGGTACAACGTGGGGCAAATATTAACCAGCAAAATTTTCGTGGTAAAACAGCTTTGCATGCAGCTGTAGAGTGTAATAATAAAGCGACAGTAAAGAGTCTATTACATTCAGGTGCTCGTACAGATATTTTAGATCAAGATGGTCATAATGCTGAGTTTTATGTAGAAACAGAAGGTATGAAATCATTGTTCCATCCAATAGTCTCTTGGTATAAATTTTTTCTATAATATTGAGTGATTAAAAAATTGAGGCGAATTAAGAGTTTTGAGTAATTCTTAATCCGCCTATTTTTATGTGAAAACATAGTTTTTTAAAAAATTATGCTCGTAATTCTTTGCGATGAAGAATTGATAAATATATAATTCCAATAAGATTTGGAAGCGCTGCGCATGGTAAAATAATTTCCATCATGTACCATAATGTTGTTGTGTCAGCAATCGCACCAAACATCAACATGCAGGCAACAAAAGCATAATATACTTTTAAGTATTTATTGTTGGTAAAAAAACCAAAACTTTTGCTTCCATTAAAGCTATTTCCTATAGCGGTTCCAAGAACAAACAGGGTTAATGTAAAGATTAAAATTGCTGGACCAACGGTTGGAAGGCCAATATTAAATGCATCAAAAATAATAGTATTGCTCGTAACACCTGATGTCCATACGCCTGTTACTAAAACAATAAATCCAGAGATTAAACAAAATAGTGTATCGATAGCAACAGAATACATTCCTAAAATACCTTGATCAGTTGCATGTTCGGTATCTGCAAGTGAGTGAGGAAATGCTGCTGTACCAAGACCAGCTTCAGTTACGTAGGCAGCTTTAAACACACCTTGACGCATACCCATAAGAGCTGTTGCTCCTAAAAATCCACCAGTTGCAGCAGTTGGAGTAAATGCATTGTTGATAATGAGCATGAACATTTCACCAAGTAATGGAATGTCTTGTAGCAATATAATTAATGAAACACCTAAGTATGTTGCACACATAACAGGGACAAGTTTTTCAGAAAATTGTCCAACGCGCTTTGCGCCGCCAATAAGCATGTAAAAAACAAAAACAGCAGTTACCGCTCCGGTAATGTATTCAGATACCCCTAAACGACCATAGGTTTCTGCAAGTGTTTTAGCTTGCAAACTTGACCAACCAGCAAAAAGAACAAGAGCTGTTGCTCCGTACCAGTATGCCAAGAAAGGGTGTACATGCTCCAAATAAGTTGTTGGTCCACCGATGATTGATCTGTCAGCAGCTCGTTTGCGGTATTTGATAGAAAAAGTAACTTCTGCAAACTTTGTTACTGCTGCAAAAAAAGCGTAGGTAAATATCCAAAAAAGCGCCCCTGGACCACCAATCGCAATAGCTAAAGGAGGGCTTACAATGTTACCTGAACCAAGACTTGTTGACATGGCTGTCAGTAAAGCTTGTAATGGAGTGATGGTGTTTTTTGTTGATTCAGTTGCTTGTTTAGATGAAATAATGCTGATGAATCGTTTGAAATTTCTAAGCTGTGGAAACTTAATTAAGCAAGATAAAAAAATTCCTGTGAAAAGTAGCAAGATGGTCATTGATATGTGAATAATATCTACAATTTCAGTTATAGGTATCATAATTTATTTCCTCGTTTTTAT
Organism: Candidatus Chromulinivorax destructor; assembly: GCF_003366055.1. Classification (NCBI taxonomy): domain Bacteria; class Candidatus Babeliae; order Candidatus Babeliales; family Candidatus Chromulinivoracaceae; genus Candidatus Chromulinivorax; species Candidatus Chromulinivorax destructor. Next base: position 736,262 of record NZ_CP025544.1, read on the forward strand.
CGCAGATTGACTATTTTTTATTGCGCAGATTATGATGTTGTAAGTTCTTAAGGTAGCGCGATTATTATATTTTTTCAATAAACAAAACTATTTCTTGGCTAAAAAAGCGAGAGCTTTGCGTAAAAGTTGGCTTAACGGTGTTGCGCTATCAAGGCTATTTTCTTTTAAAAAATTCATGGCAGATTTAATTTCTGCTGGTGAATAACTTAACGATGTAAGTGTATCGATAAGATCTTTCCATGCACCAAGTGATTTTGATGATTCAGTTAAGTTTGGCTGATCTTTGAGTAATTTTGCAACCTTATGCTTAAGAGCTACGATCATTTGTTCAGCTTTTTTAGCGCCAATGCCACTAATTGAGCTTAAGGTTTTAATATTTTCTTCTAAGATTGCTTGTAAAAAGACAGCAGGATCCATCTGATTTAAGACCGTAAGGGCTATTTTTGGTCCGATGCCAGAACAACTAATAATAAGTAAAAAAGTTGTTTTTTCTAATGCTGATTGAAAGCCATATAATGAAGGGCCTGCTTCTTGGTTCCAATGAAGATACGTTTGTAAGGTTACTTGTTGTTCAAGGTTAAAGCTTCCTGCTGCGGCAATGCTTAGTTCGTATCCAATTCCAGATTGTTCTACAACAAGACATTGTTCAGTTATTGATGTGATGATTCCAGATATGGTTGCAATCATGAAAAGCCTTTTTTGGTTTTAGTGTTCCATACGATTAAAAAAAATGCAAAAATGTCACGAGCTATATTTTTGCGGTGTATGTAAAAATCTATATAATTAATATGTATATATCTTAATTTTTATTAAAAAGAATCATATGAAAATCAACAAAATATTTGTAACTGTTTTTATTTTTCTGATGTTCAGTCAACCTGTTTTGCCGATGATTACAGCATGTACTCCATTAAAAAAATTAACTCAGCAATCGTATGCGGCAATGACGGTACTAAGAAAAAAATCTTGCGATATGAAAGCAGGTGATACATATCAACATTATAAAGGCGGCATGTACGAAATTATTGCGCCCGTTGCTCATCATAGTGAAGATTTGTCTGAAATGGTAGTGTATAAAGCTTTATACCATGCACCTGGTTTTGGAGATAATAGTGTGTGGGTAAGGCCGCGTGCAATGTTTAAAGAATCGGTCGTAATTGATGGTAAAAACGTTCTACGTTTTAAAAAAGTTGGATCTTTATCAAACAATACACCTTTTGTGACGAATGTTGTCGATGCTTATGCTCAAGCTTATGGGAAAACTAAATAAATAATGCATATTATTTGTGTGCCGATTTAAATAACAGTTAAAGTAAAAGAGTTGTTCCATAAAAAAAATACACATGCAAGATTTAAGCAAGATGCACGCAAAAAATTTTTTGGTAATATAAAAATTGATATTCATAAAGAATGATAATAATGACTCTCAAGTGCTTATAGATTGATTTGTAGATGTTGACATTATTTTTAGAGATGGTATTATATTTAAGTATTTAAAAATTCTCTATGTGGGAATAGCTCAGCTGGTAGAGCGTTGCCTTGCCAAGGCAAAGGTCGCGGGTTCGAATCCCGTTTCCCACTCCAAAAAATAACACATGCCTTGATTTTATTATTTTAATTTTACATAGTTTAACCTCATAAGCTTTTTTGCATTGTAATATTTTATAACAATCGGGCTATTATAAGGACACTTCATAATGAAATCAGTTGTTGTAGAAGCATCTACAGTAGCAAAAGCTATTGAGTTAGCATGGCAAAAAGCAGAAAAACCAGAAGAATTTTTCATTAGAATTTTACAAGAACACAGTTCTGGATTTTTAGGTTTTGGTGCTCAAAAAGCAAAAATTGTATTTTTTTTCAAAAATGCACAAAAATCAGATTCACTTTTTCCTGTTATCTTAAAACAAAAAGAATATGCAAATTTATTTGATAACGATAAATTAAAAGCTCCATCACAAACTAATGTGATTGATAATGAGTTGAATAAAAATATTTCTTTAGGGCAAAAGAAAAAGCAGCATCCTCATCATCAGCAACAAGCAAAACAAAAACAAAGTCAACCAGCTCATCAAGCACCTCGTCCAGCTCACCATGATGTAAAACCTCAACATCAAAATCAAGCGGTGCAGGTTAAAAATCAACAACACGTAAAGCCAGTATTACAAACGCAAACAAATAGAACTCAAGTTAAAATAGAATTGCCAGTAAAGCCAGTTGTTAAGCAAGAGCAAGCTCCTGCAAAAGAACAGTTGATTAAAAAAATACAGCACCTCATGTTCCTGTTCAAGCTAAAGTTGCTCAACAAGCTCCTAAAGCTGTGCATGCTCCTCAGGTAGTAGCTCCTGTTGTTCAAAAAATTGTAGAAGTTGTAGCTCCTCAAGTATCTGTAACTCAAGTGCAGAACGTTGCGGCGCAAGCAGTAGCTCCTCGAGTTATACCAAAAATGAAACGTCGTCCTTTAGTTGGGGCTGATCAAGGAGTTTCTGGAATTACTCGATCTACAAATCTTAATGGTTCTCAAAGTAAAACTTCTGGTATTACACCAAAAGTAGTAAAAGAAACTTCAGCTGTTCCTGCTCCAGTGCAACCTGTGGTAAAAAACAATGAAGAAGATAAAGGCGCGCAAGAATAATTTTGAATATGATCTACCTAAAAGACGATGAGGCTATTGTAGCTCAAGCTACTGCTATTGGTGCAGGCGCTATAGCAATGCTACGAGTTTCTGGTTTAAATGCTGTGCAAGTTGTTGATGCAATTGCTCATATTCCAGGCGGGAAAAAGCTTGCTACGCAAGATTCTCATACGATTCATTACGGGTGGGTTATAGACACTGCTGGTCAGCATGTTGATCAAGTATTATTTTTACTCATGCGTGGTCCTAAAACTTTTACTGGGCAAGATGTTGTCGAAATTACCTGTCACAATAATCAATTTTTAATCGAACAAATTATCGATATTATTATACAAGCTGGAGCGCGACTTGCTGATAATGGTGAGTTTACTCGTCGAGCTGTTTTAAATAATAAAGTTGATCTTGTTCAGGCAGAAGCAATTAATGAGCTTATTCATGCTCAAACTTCACAAGCGTTAAAGCAATCGTTACGTCAACTTGAAGGTAGCTTTTCATCATGGATTGCTCACATCGAAAAACAGTTGATTCATATTGTTGCATACTGCGAAGCAAGTTTTGAATTTTTAGATGAAGAAATGACGTTTGATGATCAAATTCATCGACGATTAGAAAATGTTATGAACGATGTAGCAGATGTTTTAAAGACCTTTGATAAACGTCAGTATGTGACGCAAGGCGTACGTATTGCGCTCGTAGGATCCGTTAACGTTGGTAAGTCATCATTGTTTAATGCTTTGATTAATCGTAAGCGAGCGATTGTTACTGACATTGCAGGGACAACTCGAGACACGATAGAAGCAGGCTTGTACCAACAAGGTGCATTTGTTACGTTTATTGATACGGCAGGATTGCGAAAATCGGATGATTTTGTTGAGAAAATTGGGATAGATAGATCGTTTGAAGAAGTTACTTCATCGGATCTTATTTTAATGGTTTTTGATGCAACACAAAATTATACACAAGAAGAGCTGACTTGTTATGAGTCGATAGCTCAAGAGCATACAGATAAAATTATATTTGTTCAAAATAAGATTGATCAAGGTAATAAACTATTACCATTTTTACAGCAGGAAGATTGCATTGCAGTCTCTGTTATTGAAAATAAAAACATTGACCTATTGCGAGCGACAATCGACAGTAAAATAGATACGTTGATGAATATTGGCCAAACACCTTGTTTGTTAAATAAGCGTCAATATAATCTATTATTTGCTGTACAACAACAGTTAGGAGCTATTCAACAGGGAATTAATAAAACCATTGAATATGAATTATTAGTAGTTCAGGTGACAGATGCAATTACAAAACTTTCAGAGTTAACAGGTAAAACTGTTACGGAAGATGCTCTAAATGCTATCTTTCGTGAATTTTGTGTAGGAAAATAATTATTTTACTTGCCATTGTGCATAAAATAATTCTATGATCTCTTTCAAGATATAATCAGTGTAGTGTTACATCTCAATTAACATACGACTACACGGTAACAAGAAAAGGGATCATTATGATAGTATCACAAGATATAAAAAAAAGATGTCTCTGCTGTGCAGCTTCATCAATTTCAACCTCTTTCTCTTTTGTTATTACCTATTATATTTTTCAAAAACAACTCAAGCAACAGTTTCCCTCTAAAAGCTAAATAACCATTTTTAGCACCATGCATTTTTATAACTTGTTTTTTAAAAAAACAGGTCAACATAGGTATATACTCCAGGCATTGCTATTTGCTATGTCGGACAGATTTTGCTTACAGAGCAAATTATTATTTCGATAGAAAATTATCATGAATATAAAAAAAATTATGGCATTATCACTTTTAATAGTGGTAGTAAGCTTACAAATCTCTTGTTCACAATATGCTTTAAGCATTGAAAAAGTTGTTATAGAGCGCGACATAGATCGTTTTGCAACATCATTTAAAATTAAGTGTATTTAAAGAAAAGGCGAATCTAAGATTCGCCTTTTCTTTAGCTATTTTTTATGAAAATGTGCAATAACTTTTGTTATTTTTAGTTTTTACGAAATAGCACAATGACATGTATGGTGATGTATATTGGGAAGTTTTAGTAGGTTTTGAGTTTCTTCATTTGTTGCTATATCCCATGGAGATTTTTTTTCATTATTGGTTGCATGCAGATCTGCTCCATTATTAAGCAATATTGAAATAGCTTTATGGTTACTTGTTTCAGCTGCTAGGTGTAAAGGGGTATTGCCTTTGCTATCTTTAAAATTAATATCAATTCCAGCATCAAGTAATGCCTTGAGTGCGATATGTTTTTTTTGATCAATAGCTATATGTAATGGGATGTTATTTTCATAAGACTTAGCAGGATGATATTGCCTCTTGTGACCTTCTATCAGTTTTTTCATTAATATTGGATTATTTGTTTGACTTTGATGCATTTTAGCAGCTATGAAAACAGGAATAACGTTGTTAGCATTGTATAAAATTGCTAAACATAAAGGATTATTTGAATAATATTTTTTTTCATTTTCCATGGAAGTATACTCATTAATGTAATATCTTCTTTCATTTACAGTCGTAATATCAAACTTTTTATTAATTAAAAATTGTAGAATTTTTGAACTATTTAGTTCTATTGCACGTTCTACAAATGAATAAGAGCTATAATCCATTTCTGTACGCGAAAGAATCCAATGTTGGACTGTCGGTGCCATGAAATCAGTACGTATGCAATATTGAAAAAATTGATCAAGATGTAATTTAGAACCAAAAAAAGATACAGCTTGAGAGTTTAAATCAATATCATGATCAATTGCATATGATAATATCGTACAAAATTTAGAAGGTAATACAGGATTTTTTGAAATTTTTTCTACAATTAAATCTTGTGCAGGTATTATTGCATGACTTAAAGCATCAAAAATTTTCATTGTTTTATTGATTTGATTATCTTGGTCTGTGTCAATTGTATTTTCTCGATTATCAAGAGCTTGGAAAGCTTTAATTTTTTCGTTGAAAAATTCTTGTAGATTATATCGACCACATAAAGCAAAGCCTTCTACAAGTGTTGGATAATTTTGAGCGTTTATGGTTATATTTTCATAGCTACTTGCGTTAAGCATATTGCATTGAAGATTTATGATTATAAAAAGGGTAGATATTATTGTATTTAATTTCATGCGTAGTTCTTTGTTTGTTGAAATATTTTTTATATAATTTTTTGTGTCGTAATTTCAATATATTATTTTAGACAGTAAAAAAGGTAGATACGAATATCTACCTTTTTTGTAATTCTATACTTTTTTTAATTATTTGCTATCAATTGCAAACACTTCAACACGTCGGTTTGCAGCTTGTTGTGCTCTGTTACCACCTTTTACAGCAGGCATTTCTTGACCTCGAGCAGCAATTTTAATGTTTGCTTTGTCGATGCCAGCTTCAATAAATTTAGTTGCGATAAATTTAGCACGTTGTTCAGAAAGTGTCATATTATAAATTGCTGACCCAGCAGAATCACAAGCATGGCCTTCAATTACGATTGTTTTGTTTAATGCGATCATTTTTTTTGCATGTTCAATATCAGCTTGTAGTGATAATTCTTGTGCTTTATCTATGTGATATTTATCAAACGCAAAATAAATAGTTTTAAATTCATTTTTGCTTTGGTCTACAGCAACGCTTTCCCACTCAAATATAGAATTTGTTTTGCGAGTCGTTTTTACTGTTGTATCTGTTACAACTTGCTCAGATGAACTGTTTGCTTCTTGTGCAAAGTTATGTAAAGCATCATCATCTAAAGTGAATGCTTCTAAATTTTCATCAAAAGCACTTTTTTTAATCGAAGTTTTTTTTGTAGAAATTTGTGTCGAAGTTTTTTTATTATTTTGTTTCTTAGCACAACCTGTTGTGATGATCATGAAACATAAAAAAATGTGGATATATTTTTTCATTTTATCCCTTAGTTTGATACAATAGTAATATATAGTTAAAATAGGCAGTAAAAGCTTATTCATAGCCTAATATAATTTTTTAAACTGTCAAAACATTTATACAAATGGAAAGATGATGCAAAAGGTTGTAGATAAGTTTGTAATAATTATTTACGCTAGCTTTTCTATAAAAATTCTTCAGTTTAAACATCAAGGGTGTTTAAAAGTTCTTATACTATACAATAAGGCAGGTAATAAAATTTACACACTGAGTTTGTAAAATAATGAGTAATTAAAAAATATAGTAAAAAATAAAATTATAAGTTTTTAAAATTTGTTATATGTGGTTTATAAAACCAATAAAGATATATGAAAAAATTTTAGGAGTTATTTAAGATTAAAGTAAGGATGCAATGAAAAAAATATTAGTAAATATTGAACCATGGGAAAGCAGAGTTGCTGTTCTTCGTGATGATCAACTTGAGAATATTTACTTTAGTTCTGCAACAGACAATGTAATTGAAAAAGCTTTTTTTAAAGGCACAGTTATTAAAGTTTTTCCTGGTATCCAAACAGCTTTTGTTGAAATTGGTCAGGAGCGAGCAGGCTTTTTACATATCTCAGAGATTGATAGAGACCTTGCAGTCAACAAAATTGAAGGCGCGGATCAGTTTGATATTATTCATGATAAATCAATGGAGCATGAAGATGATCAAAAACAGTCTTCATTTAAACGAGCAGCTAAAGCAAGCATTAGTGCTATATTTAAAGAAGGCCAAGAGATCTTAGTACAAGTGAGCAAAGAACCAGTTGGTGAAAAAGGCGCAAAGCTTACAACATGCTTTACACTTCCTGGTCGTTTTCTTGTTTTAATGCCAAACATTGGCAGAATTGGTATTTCTAAAAAAATAGGTAGCAGCCAAGAGCGTCAACGTTTACGTGATATCTTAACGACTAATTTACCTGCAGGTATGGGTGCAATTATTAGAACGTCTGCTGAAAATGCAGACGAAGGTGAAGTATCTAAAGATATTCATTTCTTGTTGAAAGACTGGAATAATATTGTAGAAAAATATAAAACAGCTCCAACTAAAACTAAAATTCATGAAGAAGTTGATATTTCTTTACGTGTAGTTCGTGATCATCTTGATCATACGGTAGAATCAATTATCACCGACAGCAAGCTTAACCAAGAGCGTATTTATACCTACTTAAAAAATGTTGCTCCAGAATTTAAATATAAAGTTGTTTTGCATGAAGGGGCTACAAATTTATTTGATTTATACAACATTGATAAACAAGTAAATAATGCTTTGTGTAAAAAAGTTTATCTTAAATCAGGTGGTTCAATTATTATCGAATCAACTGAAGCGATGACATCAATTGATGTGAACACAGGTCGATTTACAGGTAAAAACAATTTAGAAGACACAATTTTAAAAACAAACTTAGAAGCTGCGCGTGAAATTGTTCGAGAATTGCATCTTCGTAATATTGGAGGGTTAATTGTTATCGATTTTATCGATATGAATGATCTTAAAAATCGCCAAAAACTTGTTGAGCAGTTTGAAAAACATTTAAAAGAGTATGATAAATTCCAGTCAGTTGTGCTTGCAGTGTCTGAATTTGGGCTTGTACAAATGACGAGAAAACGCTCTGGAAAGACATTAATACGTCAATTAACAGAATCGTGCCAAGCATGTAAAGGCGCTGGTTATTTAAAATCAAGTCGAGCAGAAAGTTATGAAGTGTTGCGAGCAATTGATCAAAAATTAGCACACCTTGGGAGTAAAGGGGCACTTGTTTTAAGTGTGAATCCAGAAATTTTTGATTTTATCTCAAGCATTGAATTTAATTCGATTTTAGCTTTAGAAGGTAAATTTGGTGTTCAAATTACATTTTTAAGCAAACCAACCTTGCTCAGAACTCAATTTGAAATCAATAAACAGTAGTATTGCTCGTATAGTAATTAACCTGATGTTTTTATAGGTATTGTCAGGAGTCGATGTTATAGCATGATTCCTAAAAATACGTTTCATAAAATTATAGGGCTTTATATTTAATGTATTACGTTGCTGGGCCATGGCTCAGCAACTATAAATACCTCGCTGAAAGGATTATTGTGGAAAAACCAACTTCTGTTTTAGATAGATATCCAGAATACAGAATGGATATTGGCATCGAAGTGCACGTACAATTAAACACGAAAAGTAAAATATTTTGTTCTTGCTCTAACGCTCAAACACAAGTGCCTAATCTTAATATTTGTCCAATTTGTGCTGGGTACCCAGGCGTATTGCCAGTGTTAAATAAGCAAGTTGTTGAATTTGCTGTTATGGCAGGACTTGGAACAAATTGTGAAATATCTGAAGTTTCAGAATTTGATCGTAAACATTATTTTTATCCTGATTTGCCAAAAAATTATCAAATTACGCAAAATGATTTCCCGATTTGTCGTAATGGCTATGTGATGATTCGCTTAGAAGATGGTTCAACAAAAAAAATTAGAATTAACCGTATTCACATCGAAGAAGACGCTGGTAAAAATACTCACTCAGATTATACAGGTGAAAGTTTTGTTGATTTGAATCGTACCGGTACGCCTTTAATTGAAATTGTTACCGAAACTGATATCGATAATGCTGAGCAAGCTCGTGCTTATTTAAAAGCTTTGCGTACAATTATGCAATATCTTGGTGTCAGCACTTGCAACATGGAAGAAGGTTCATTTCGAGCTGATACGAATCTATCCGTTCGTAAAAAAGATTCAGCTGAACTTGGAACTCGTTGTGAATTAAAAAACATTAATTCATTTAAATTTATTGGCGATGCGATTGAGTACGAAGCTGAACGTCAAATTTTAGCAGTGATGAATGGCGAAAAAATTGTACAAGAAACTCGTTTATGGGATTCTAAAAATAGAGTTTCTGTTTCGATGCGTAAAAAAGAAGGTATGGCTGATTACCGATTCTTTACCGATCCTGATTTAGCGTTGGTAAAAGTGACTCCAGAATTATTAGCGCACGTACAAGCTAATTTTCCTGAAATGCCATTTCCTAAATTTGATCGATACAAACAACAGTTTAATTTATCTGATTATGAAGCTGAAATTATTACTTCTGATTTAGCATTAACTCAATATTTTGATGCGTTAATGGCTTGTCATGAAAGTAAGTCAGCAACAAACTGGTTGTTACGTGATGTACTTGGTGCTTTAAAAGAGCAAAAAGTTACGATTGAAGAGTTTAAAGTTACTCCTGATAAATTAGCAATGCTGATTAAATTTGTAGAAGATGGCGTGATTAATAATAAAGTCGCAAAAGAAGTTTTTGACCTTATTGCAAAAGAAGGTGGAAATCCTGCTGAAATTATTGAAAGCAAGGGACTTAAACAAATTGGTTCTGCAGATGAGTTAGAAGCTATTGTAAAAGAAGTTTTTGCTCAAAATCCTCATCTTGTTGAAGAGTATAAAGCTGGTAAGCAAAACTTATTCGGATTTTTTGTTGGTGCATGCATGAAGGCTACCCATGGAAATGGTGATCCTAAGTTGCTACAAGCATTAGTGAAAAAATATCTAAGTTAATTGTAACTTGGTATTGTCGTAAAAAGAAAGCCCTACGTAATTGTAGGGCTTTCTTTTTTAGGGCGATATTTTTTGTTCTGTATTTTAAATCTGAAGTTGGTTAGCTCCAATCATAAAATTCACTATATCGATGATAATTTTGATTTTTTATAAATACATAATCTGTATATAAACATGGAATACATACAACAGCACAAGGTATTAACATCGTGGCAGCACAACAATTAATATTGCCAATATTATTATTACAATAAATATCTAAACATTGAAATTGATCATTAGTTTCTTTTGTTTGCTGATTTTTCATTGTTATGTATCTACTATAAAAACAAGGAAATTTAAGCATGCAACCTAATCTAGATGGCATTGCCATGGTAGCATTGCAGCAATTTTCACCATCAATATTTTCGCACCAGCCTTTACGACAACAGTTAGGCATACTTTTAATAAATTTTTCTCTCTTCTGTCTTGATGATTCTCTCTTCTGTTTTGCTAATTCGTATTCGCTCATTTCATTGGGAAGATATGTATCTAATGTTTCTTTAATAAATTCATCTAAAAAATCTTTAATATGATATTCATTATGTATGTGAGCTTTAATTAAAGCATCGGTTGTCCATGCAGGAGTTTGGGTTGAATTATCAATCAATCTTTGCTCTTGTGAATATTGACTAGCATTTGCATTGCTACTGACTATGATCCATATAATTACTATAAAATGGTTTTTCATTACATTTTGCTTCGTGATTTAAAAATAAAATAATAGTATAATTTATGCTAATTTTGTCAATTTATTACAATTTGTGATAAAGATTAAGAAGGTGTGTATTAAAATTCTGAAATTTTTGACTTTAACTGTTTTGACGTAATTTTTTATTTACAAGTATAATATGATCGGCATAGACACAAGGTAAACAAAGACAAAAACAGGGTAAAAATTTGAGAGCAGTACAGCTGCTTATTTGAGTCTCTTGGGCACAGCAACAATTCAAGTTTAAAAATTTTAATACTCCATGATTATCATCGGTTTGTTCATTTTTATGGTGAATATATTCTGGTATCCAGGTGCAAAAGCCTAATAATGCACAAGGTGCAATTGCTGTAGCGCAACAACAGGAGTATTCTTCTGTTTTATTTTCATTGCATAGCCAGTTGGTAAAACAACATGGTTCATACTCATCTTTGGATTGAACTGAAGATTCTTGAGAACTTGATTGTTCATGTGTATGTGCTGCATGTTTATTACTACTTTCAAAACTATATCGATCAAAAAAACTGAGGTCAATTGTTTCCATGTCTTCTGCTGTTATGGAAAAATCATTTTTGTCACAAGTTTTTAGATTGTTTGTGTATAACGCAATAATCATAATAAAAACGATAAAAGACTTCATGAAAATAGCTCCGTAATGGTGTGGATCAAAATAAATAGCATGTATGTATAGGTTATGTAAACCAAATTTTTACGAGAAATTTTTGCCCTCCGTTTTCTATCAAAACCTCCGGGGATCTGCTGGCCGCTAGGCCTCATGCACTATTTCTTTACATAAAAAAGCGTAACGTGGACACCGCTACCACTGTTTCCGGAGATGAGCGAAGCGATATCGTAGGTTTTTGTGCAGATGTAAATTTGGTTGGTACAGCCTAGATACTATTTATTTTATACCTCTATTGTAAATATTTAGTAACAAAAAGATGATACCAAGCAGATTTTACTCATCTGCTTGGTATCATTTTCTCTATAGATGTATTATTTAATTTGTTATCGGATGATTTGTTAAATATTCATCCATGAGTTCTTTTTCATAAAAAGCAATAAGTTCATATTCTTGATCTAATGATTGAATAAGTAATAGATGTGGATGATTATGCAAAAGAGATTCTTTCCAGGCTTGCAACAGCTCAAATAAATTTGATTGAGAGACACAAATTCCTTGATGAGTTGATTCAAGTCGCTTAATTTCCACTATACTTTTTTCATAATCAATAGAGAGTTCGGTCTCTTCTAAATCTATTGAGCTGTTGTTATCAAGGTAGCCATCTTGGCCTTCATTAAGATCACAACATTTTTGAAATGCTTGAAAATCATTTTGTAAAAGTTTTATTAAGTATTGTACTTTAGATGTTTTGAAATTTTTACTTTGTAATGTGAAATTTTCTTCTAAGGGTGCATAGGTAAAATGTGCCATTCCTAGAATCTCTTGAGGGGTATAGCTTGCATGATCTCTTCTATTTGCTATTGACTGAAATGGTGAGTTATTTTCATATAGCCGAGTTTTTTTAAAATTTGGTTCAGATTCTGCAGCATACAATATAGAACTGCACAGTAATAAAAAAATATATTTTTTCATGAGGGGTCCTGCTTTCTTTATTAACTTTTTTTAACTATTTTTAAATGAAGGGAAAAATGTAGCTTGCCCCGATGGCATAATGTTTAAAATAGTATCAACATCTTTGCCTATAAGTTTTATTGAAGTCATCGGATCATCTTCTGTATAAATAGTAATATTATCTGCTTGCTGAGAGCTATAGGTTAAATTATGATGATCTATTGCAGATAATAATGTATAAAAAATTTCATGAGGGGTTTGTCCGTAAGGATAATATGTTTTTACACCCCTGCCTTTTGTTGTTAAAGTTTTTATAATAAGATTAAAACAACCTGATTCTTTATTCAAATCATACGATTCAAATAAACGAACTTTTGGTGTTAAAGCAGGTAAGTACAGGTGGCCGCCTTTTAACATAGATGGATAATGAGGGCTTGTCTCAGACAAATTAGAAATGTTTATCATTTCTCCAATAAGTACATGATAAAAATCAAAAGATGTAATAGGTGTACAATTTGTTTCAGAGGTTTTTACACAAAGCTTCATAGATCGTGTGATATCATTAAGTTCTTGTGCAATAGGATATAATTGTGCACAAATATTAAGATAAATAACTCCATAGGGTGTTTTTTGTAATACTGATGCATCAGTAAAATTATGAGTAATTGCACGAAATGAATCAATCTGAGTAACATTTTTCATATGAATAAGATTTGGATCAAGTGTTGTTGTCGAAACATTATTCATTCTTGATAAAAACTCTTTTTGGTCTTTTGATAATTTTTTTGATTGTTCTTCTATCATATCGTTGATCTCTATTTGAGAGACAATACTTGTCAATACAACTTTTGATCGTAAAATATTTTCTTGAAGTTCTTTTTTTTCAGCGCATTTTTCTTTTTCTTTATCTTTATCGACAGATTTGCTTGCAAGTTTGCGACTAAATCGTAATTCTTGTTCTGGGCTGTATGTTCGCTCTTCTTCATCATCTGAAAAATTAAAGCCACTAAAAAAATTATGAGATTGATCGGCATCATCATCTTCATCATAAGATTCTATTGCTTGTGCTGCATCTTGAATTGCAAAAAAATTAATGTTATCAGGACTTTCAATTGGAGTTGCTATAACATTATCAACTTCAGTTGTATAAGGAAATTCATTTCGCTTTGTTTTGTTATTTTTATGGGGCGTGGAAAATGAAGATGGAAATATTATAGAAGAACAGATAAGCAGGTGTACCACTAATAGTTGTAATTTTTTAAAAAAGTTCATAATAAAAATCCATATTGAGTTATAAATTTAAAATCTTATGTAAATAATAATGCAATTTGTGTTGCGTAATCAAGTAAAAATTTTTCTATATGAAATTTTTATCATTTGAATTGCTATTTTTATAATCTTTTATTAATTGTTAAAAATTAAAAGTATGAGGTTCTGTAAACCAAATTTTTACGAGAGATTTTTGCACTCCGTTTTCTATAAAAACTCCGGGGATCTGTAGGCCAGTGGGCCTGATGTACTATTTATTTACATAAAAAAGCGTAACGTGGTCGCTGCCACGATGTCTTGGTTGATGAGCAGAACTATATCGTAAGTTTTTATGCACATGTAAATTCGGTTGACACAGCTAGGTTTCCACATAAATTTTTTAAGGTTTACAAATATTCTCATTTACAATTCGTCGAGTTATAATTTTCAATATAGCAATTGATGTTTATTACTTTATACTTCATAAAGAAATAAGATTTTTTTAAAAAATAATTATAGTATCGTAAGTTTTTATATATGAATCACATTCCAAAAAAATATTATATTGCAAATTGGAAGACGTATCAGTCAATTTCAACAATTAAAAGATTTATACAAGCATCTAATCAAGAAGCAGACTGGCATGAAACTATAATTAATTCTTACATTGGAATTGCAGCATCCTATGAACACCTTTATTATTTGCATAAAAAAATTTCAAAGCTTGCCATGCACCTTGGTTCTCAAGACTGTTCAGCTTTTTTGCCTGGCGCTTATACAGGACAAGTTTCAATAGAATCATTGCAAGATATGAATATATCATTTTGCTTAGTTGGTCACAGTGAGGTTCGAGCAGAGCTTGGTCAAAGTGATATGCTGATAAGCTCCAAGTTTAAAATGTTACTTGCAGCAAACATATCTCCTATTATGTGTATTGGAGAAACGCTTGCGCAAAAAAATGATGGTATGGCTTTGCAGGTTTTATATGATCAACTTGAACATATTTTAAATTTTTTACAATCGTATACTGGTTCTACTAAAATTTTTATAGCATATGAACCACGGTACTGCATTGGTACTGGTATTGTTCCCTCATCAGATGATTTACAAAAGGTTTTTTGTTTTTTAAAGAGTTTGGTGCAACAACTTCCTATTGCTAAAAACGTGATGTTTTTATATGGTGGGAGTGTTTCAAGCAAAACAGTGCAGCAGTTGCATGATATTAAAGAAATTTCAGGTTTTTTGATTGGAAAAGCGAGTATTGATTTTCAAGAGTTAAAAAAAATAGTACAATCAGACGGTAGAATGGTATAAAATTTTTTTATAAACAAGAGCGAAGGTTTTTTATGATTATTTTTTCTTTATTAACTTTTTTGTATGGCCTTATGTGTTGCGTTATTGTACTTCTTGTACTTATTCAACGTGGTAAAGGAAGCATGGGTCTTGGTAACATGGGTGGAAATAACCAAATGCTTTTTGGTAGTTCTGGTGGACAAGATGTTTTTCAAACAGCAACATGGATTTTATGCGCATTGCTTCTTGGTGGGTCATTAGTTTTATCTACATTAAAAAGTCGATATGGTAAACCACTTTCAAAAATAACATACACAAGAAATATTCCTGCAGACAACAATCAGAACGAAGATTCGCAAGAGCAAGCTGTTTAAAAAACAGTTTGTTTACACCGTAAGGTTGTCGTATGGCACTTGAATTATTTGGGTTTATTGGAAAAAATGTTTTACAAGCTTGTCATGGATTTGGGCAGTATGCTCTGTTTGTTACTCAAGCTGGAAAAACAGCATGCACCATGAAACTTAAAGTCAGTAAACTATTTGTGCAAATGGAAAGGATTGGAATCCAGTCCCTTCCTATTAGCATTCTTACCGGTTTTTTTGCAGGAGCTGTTCTTGCTTTGCAGACGTACTCAGGATTCCGTCAATTTGGTTCAGAAGCAATGATTGGGCCAGTAGTTGCCATGACTATCACCCGAGAGCTAGGGCCAGTCTTAACTGGTCTTATGGTTGCAGGGCGATGTAGTTCTGGAATAGCTGCTGAAATTGGTACCATGCGAATAACTGAACAGCTTGATGCGCTTGAAACATTATGTATTAATAATTTTCAATATCTTATTGTTCCAAGAATTTTGGCTGCAACTATTGTTTTACCATTCCTCGCTATATTTTCTATGGCATTTGGTATTCTTGGTGGTTATTTAGTATGTGTGTATGTTTTTTATTTAAATCCAATTGGATACATTGATGGAGTTAAAGAATTTTTAACTATTACTGATATCTCAGGCGGCTTAATCAAAGCTGCTGCATTTGGATTTATACTTTCTTCTGTAGGCGCTCTTAAAGGGTATTATACCTGGGGCGGAGCTAAAGGCGTTGGTATTGCAACGACCCAAAGTGTTGTTGCTGCATCTATTGCTATTTTAATATCAAATTATTTTCTCGCTATTTTACTTTTTGAGACGTTGTAATGCATAGATCAAAAATAAAAATTGTTAATTTAAAAAAACAGTTTAGCGATACCGGTCGTTATATCACCGATGGATTAACGCTTGATATTCCTGAAGGAAAATTAACGTGTATAATTGGTCGTTCAGGTGAAGGTAAATCAGTTTTACTTAAACAGATCATCGGTCTTATTGAGCCAACATCAGGCTCTATTTTTGTTGATGGTAAAGATACCGTTGGACTTGTTGGCAAAGATAGAATTAGTAATTTTAAAAAATTTGGGTATGTTTTTCAATCTGCAGCATTGCTTGACTCTTTAACAGTATTTGAAAATATTGGAATTGTTGATTTAGAAGATGGAATTGATCCTGCTCTTGTTCGTAAACGGGTGCAAGAAAAATTGTCGTTAGTTGACCTTGATCAAAGCACAATTGATAAATATCCTTCAGAATTATCTGGTGGTATGAAAAAGCGGGTGGATCTTGCAAGAACATTAATGGGAAACCCTGAAATAATTTTATATGATGAGCCAACAACTGGATTAGACCCAATAACAGTAAAAGTTGTTCACGAATTGATATCTAGTATGCAAAAAAAATTAAATGTTACATCAGTCGTTATTTCACATGATGTTGATATTTTTAACTATGCTGATAAAGTTGCACTGTTGTATGAAGGTAAAATTGAAACTGAACTTTCAGCTCAAGGCATTTGGGAGAGCCAAGATCCATATATTTATCAGTTTATTCGAGGCTTACCTCATGGGCCAATACAGCTTGAGCATGTTGTAATTAAAAATAAAGCATAAAGATTTTTGATCTTTAGATTTTTTTTAATTACTATAGTTAACATTAAATCGAATAGAAGAAGGCATAAGAACTTTTTAGGATGAAAAAATGGAACAAAAATCGTCTGAAAAAATTATAGAACAAGTTGCTTATTACAGCCAAAAATTTGTTGTATTGAAAGCTGAAATATCTAAAGTTATAGTTGGCCATAGTTCAATTATTGATGCAACGTTAATCGCAATGCTCAGTAATGGGCATATTTTGCTTGAAGGTGTTCCTGGCGTAGCAAAAACAACGTTAATTAAAACGATTGCAGATGCTTTAGGTTTGTCATTTAGTAGAATTCAATTTACGCCTGATTTGCTTCCAGCAGATCTTATTGGTACTTTAATTTACAATCCAAAAGCACAAGAGTTTGATACAAAAAAAGGCCCTATTTTTGCCAATTTAGTTTTAGCAGACGAAATAAACCGTTCACCTGCAAAAGTTCAGTCAGCTCTTCTTGAAGCAATGCAAGAACATCAAGTAACTATTGGATCAACGACATTTCCGCTTGAAGAACCGTTTTTAGTTTTTGCAACACAAAATCCTATAGAAAACGAAGGAACGTATCAACTTCCAGAGGCTCAAATAGATCGTTTTATGTTTAAGCTACAAGTTGGATATCCAACATTTGATCAAGAGCGTGAAATTTTAAATAGATCAATGCAGAAAACAACCGTTTCTAAAGTTGTTTCTCGCCAAGATATACTTGATACTCAAAAAATTGTTCAAAATATTTATATAGATGAAAAGCTTATCGAATATATTTTAAAGCTTGTTTTTGCAACCAGAGAACCTGCTGCATACGGCTTAACTTCATTAGCTAAAATGGTTCAATATGGAGCTTCTCCTCGTGCAAGTATCTCTATTGTTCATGCAAGTAAAGCGTATGCTTTGTTGCAAAATAGACATTTTGTGATTCCTGACGATATCAAAGTAGTAGCTCGAGGTATTTTGCGTCATAGAATATTGTTAACATATTATGCTCAGGCAGAAAATATTACATCAGATATGGTTATTGATAAAATATTTGATATTATTTTAACACCATAATTGACTCATTTTTATTATTTTGTCATACATTCAAGGGTTCACCAACTTGATAATTTTGATTATACAGATAGTGGTGTAAAAAATATTGAAAAAAGGATATACATGAAACAGTCGGTGTGGATTTTAAATAGTAGTTTGCTTATTCTTTTTTTTATAAGCCAATTATTTCTTTTCATGCTGCAAAAAGCTGTACCTCGACGTATATCCATAGCTCCAACTGCAGGTATAGTTATAAAAAATCAAGTTGTTGAGCCGGTAAATATTGCTACTATTTATGAAAACGACCTTTTTGGAACGTATCAAACACCCGCTAGCGTATCAACAAAAATTGATGATTCTATTCTTCCAATGCCTCAACCACCAAAAAATATAGTATCACAAGTTCCTCTTGAAAAAGCTCCTACATTTTTTGCTCCATTACAAGCAATTTTAAAAGGGGTTATTTTTGTGAAAGATGACCCTGCAAGCAGTCTTGCAATTATTCAGTTTAAAAAAACAAAAGAAGAACAAAATTATCAAGTAGGCGACCTCATTGAAGATGCTCAAATCTTAAAAATACTTCCGAATCGAATTATTATTATTCGATCAAATGGACAACAAGAAACATTGTATTTACGAGAAGAAGATGCAGTTCATGATTTTGATGCTGAATCAACGTATTTACCAAAAAATGTTATTGAATCATCTTCTGGAAATAAATACAAAATTAACATTGATGAATTTGTAAATAGAATTTCTAATCTTGGTGAATTTATCACCATGCTTGATTTAACAACTGTTTATCGACAAGGAAAAAGTTTTGGTTGCCGTGTTGGTAAAATTAGCACTGATTCATTAGGCGCTATGTTAGGTTTCAAGGCAGATGATATTATTGTAAAAATTGATGGATATCCTCTTGATGATGTAACTCATCGACTTGCAATTTACGATCATATTCTTGCAAGTGCTTCTGGAGATATCATAGAAGTTGAAATACTCAGAAATAATATTTCTATGACGATGTTATACGGTTTAATTGATAATGCTTTTAAAAATAGTACCTTTACTCAGCAAGATATGCATCAAAAGTTAGTAGCTTCTTTAACACCGGTACAAGAGCCTCAAGATGTTACCATCCAAAGAAAAAAAGTTCCTCATGAATCTGAAAACAAAGCTGAGACGGATAATTTTTTAGAAGATAGAGCTATAATTGAATATCAAGCATCATCACCAATGATGATGCAAGTTGTTTGCCAAGAAAAATTACATCAACTTGATAATCATAAAAATAAGTTGTCACAAGATCGTGAAAAAATGGAGCCTATCATCCAAGATATCAAGGCTCAAGACAGAAAGAATATGCTAAAACAGTCAAAGCGTAATGTTATTTTTAATGGAATGACACAATAGTTTGCTTAAGATACAAAAGTAGATAGGTATATTGCAATGAAAAAAATGAACAAATTTTTAATGGTAAGTTTGCTGGTTGTGGTAACTGAACTTCTTATAGCAAAAGATGTTCTCGCTTCAATGCATGAGACTTTTGGAACAGAAGAGATGGGTCAAGAAGAACAAGAGTCTTTTGAATCGTCATTTCATCAAAAAAATGAGATAGATCAACAGCAAGAGCAGCTGCTTCCAGAAGAAATACAATCAGTTCCTCTGCGACAACCAGGTGCTGATGTTGTTGAATCGGTTGTTTTTAACTTTGAAGATATTGATTTAAAGAACGTTGCTCAGTACATGGAACGAGTTCACAAGGTAAAATTTATTACAGATGATATTTTAGATACGAATAAAAAAGGACCGAGTCTTGCAGGCAATAAAGTTTCTTTTAGAACAAATACGCCTTTAACAAAGCAAGAAAGTTGGAGCTTGTTTATTACGTTTTTGAGTATGGCTGGATTAGATCTTGTACCAATGGCTCAAGCTGGTTTTTATAAAATTGTACCTTTACCAAATGCATCACAAGAAGCAATTCCTACCTACATTGGACCAAGTCCTGATATACTGCCTGATAATGATATGATTATTCGGTATGTTTATTTTATGCAAAATGGTGATCCATTAAAAATTCAAGCATTAATTAGTAAGTTTCAGGGATCAACTGGTTCAATTTCTATTTATAAAGATTTAAAAGCGTTAGTATTTACCGATAAGTCATATAATATTAAATCGCTCATGACTATTGTTAAAGAATTTGATAAACCTTTACCACCTCAAGTGATGTCGGTTATCAAATTAAAGCGAGCAAACGTTGAAGATGTTATTAATCTGTATAAATCATTGCAGCCTCAAAATCCAGCTCCTCAACGAGCTTGGTCTCCCGATGGTAAAGAAACCTATACAGAATTCTTTCCATCAAATGTTGTGTTAGCTCAAGATAAAAGAACAAACACCTTAATTCTTTTAGGTTCTCAAGAAGCTGTTGATCGAATTGAAAAATTCATAATTAAATACATTGATATTGAAGCAAGTGGTGATAAACCACCTGTTTTTGTTTACTACCTTGAATATACCAACGCAGCTGAAATGCAAAAAACATTAACAGCGCTTGTTTCGTATGGAAGTCAAACATCGGCTGGTCAATATGGTGGTGTGCGTGATGGACAAAAATATCTACAACAGATGAATATTGTTGCAGATACGCACTCAAATTCATTGATTATTAATACTAACCAAGAAGATTATAATGCAGTTGCGGATCTTATTAAACAATTAGATGTTCCGCAAAAACAGATTGCCTTAGAAGTTTTAATCGTTCAAATTACTTCAATTAATGATAAGGCGCTTGGTAGTCAAATATCTGGCCCTAATAATGATAATACATTTTTAAGAAATGTGAGTGCTCAAACCTCAGGAATACCTCCGGGAACTGGTATCGTTACAACTGCAGGTGGTAATGGTTTAGCTCAATCAATAAAATCAAGTCTTGCAAGTTTATTAGCAGGTCCTATTGGTGAAGTAGGTTCAACAATATTAACCTTTGGTCAACCAATTTGGGCTGTTTTTAAAATATTAAAAACAATATCGACAACAAAAATTTTATCAAATCCTTTTTTAGTAGTAAGTAACAATTCAAAAGGGTTTATGAAAATCGGAACATCTCGTCGGGTTGTAACCGGGGAAGTTGTTTCTGGAGGAAATACAAGTGCTTCTGGTTACCAATCAGCTGAGGCAAACTTATCCCTTACCATTGTTCCTCAAGTAAATGACCAAAAAATGATTAATCTAGCAATTGCTATTGAAAATAATCAATTCGTTAATCCTGGACCAAACAACGCGGTACAGGATCAAAAATCTATCACTACCATGGCAACAGTAGCTGATGGCGAAGTGTTAGTTCTTGGTGGTATTATGGCTGATAATACGTTAGGTTTTGCGGCTGGGGTGCCTTTCTTTTCAAACATTCCTATTTTTGGTTGGTTTTTTAAGTCAAAAAATACTTCTAACAGAAAGAACATATTTATTACGTTTATTTGTCCAAAAATTATAGATAACATAACAAGCCAAGAAGATGTTCAACGTTATACTCGTAGTAAAATAGAAGAAGCGCAAGATTATCTACGTATTATGAACGAGACTCAAGATGCTGAATCTGGCCAAGATCCTTTAGAGCGAGCTTTTTTTGGTAAGCGAGAAACAAAAGCTGATGATTTAACGGTTGATCGATTAGCTACTCGTGGGGAGCTTGTTTCTGCTCATGAAAATGTGAAAAGAACTAAAAAAGAGTTTGAAAAAAAGAAACCATCAACTTCTTTAAAGAAAACTAAGATTAAAAATCAACCAACTACAAAGCCTGTTATTATTGACATGTCTGAACCTGAAAAAGAAGCTATCTATAACAAACAGTATCGTATTAAAAATATAGTACAAAATGCTTCAGGAGACCTTGCATGATAAAAGATATTTTTATACCAAGCAAACTTGGATCATATTATATTTCTCATAAAAGAGTTGTATCTTTTAAGATCACGACAATAAGTGTGCATGCTACATTGTTTTCATTTGTAGGTAAGAAAATTACTATTGAAAATACGATGACTATAATATTACAAGATCAAACACCAGCAACACTTATAGCAGCGATTAAAAAAATTGGGTCAACAATTGGGACGTATGATGAAGTCGTAACTTCATTAACAAGTTCTGCTGTCATATGTAAAGAATTGGTTCTTCCTTTTATAGGTCGAGAAAAAATAAAAATGATTCTTGGTTATGAAATAGAGCCGCTTTTACCTTTTGCATTAGATGAAGCTGTTATAGACTTTATAGTTACGCAAGAAAATAAAGAAACGATGCAGACTACGATCTTGGTTGCTGCAATTCGTAAATCAGATCTTGATAATCAGGTAAGTTATTTTGAAAAAGCTGGTATTAAATTAGATAGTGTGACACTTGATATGTTTGCTTTGTATGATTTTTATAAAAATACAGCTCCTGTTGCTCAAAGTAGTTTGCTTGTAGTTGATTTTAGTGTTGATGCAATTGATATATTGTATATTCAGCAAGGAATTTTAAAATCAGTTCGATTGGTATCATATGGCCTTGTAACGATTATGAATAGAGTTGATCAAGCGACAACTTCTATCATGCAACATCGAATATTGGAAGGTCTTTTGCAGCACAATGCTCATGAAGAGCAAGATGTTATACATCATGATATTGCTCAAAAAATTATTATTGATTTTTGCAAACAGATTAATTTGTCGTTGTCTTTTTTTAAAAAACAGATTCCAAACTTTGTAACCCCATCAAAAATAATTTCTTTAGGCATTGGAACAGGTATTCCTGGATTTTTAGAACAAGTAAAAATTCATACCGACATTTCTGTTGAAATTTTTGATATTAAAAAAAATATAACAAAAAGTAATATTGTTGTGCATAAAAAATCTAAAATTGATGCAAAGCATAGTGCAAGTATCATGGTAGGTTTATCAGCAGCTCATTACGGAGATGTTAATTTTTTATCATATACATTAGATGCAGCTAAAAACTCTTTATTGTACAAACAGCTTATCAGCGTTGCAATCATTACATGTGCAGCATTTGCAGGGATTTATTTTTATAGTCAATACCAGCTAAGAATTTGGGATGTAGAATATAATAAATCAAAAAAAGAGTTGATAACAAAATTAAAAGAGCAGATGGATGTTGATACAAAAGGAATGAAGCGCGTTACAGATATTGTTGCAGCAGCACAAGCAAAATTGGAGCAAGCAAAAAAAGTATGTTTTTCTTTTTCTCCATCGAATCATTCATTTTTACGTTATTTAGAAGAATTAAGTAGTAAAATAGACAGAGAAAGCTTGGGTCTTGACCTTAAAAAATTATCGATACATGATAAAGAAGTTACGTTACAGGGTAAGGTAAAAGATTTTGATGTAATAGAAACATTTGAGGAAGAGTTAATGGAACTTAAAAATTTTACTTTAAAAAGTAAGCTTCCTGGTGAATTGGCTTTTACGGTAGTATTACAAGCTCAAGATACTCAAGATGCTCAATAGGAATAATAATGTTTGATATACAATCTGTTAAAGATTATTTGTATAGTCTTAATCAAAAAGAATCCATAAGACTTATGGCAGCTTTTTTTATGTGTTGCGCTTGTATGATTGGATTTTTACTTTTTCGGCATACGAGTCTATTGCATGAAATTGAACAAAAAACAAAAGTTTTACAAAAAGCTCGACGAGATGTTCAGACTATTTTAACTGAATATGAACAAATGAAAAATAAAAAAACTGAAGTTGATCTGATTTTAATGAAAGATAAAAATTTTTATATTAAAAAATATTATCAAGATACCATTAAAGAATTGCAGATTACCAATGAATCATCATCTAATTTAATGACTCAGTCATGGCCAAATGGTTATGAAGAAGAAAGTTTACAAATTAACTTTTCTCAAATGAGTATGAAGCAGCTGTGTGAGTTTTTACAAGCGTTACAAAGTAACCAACGTGTTTTTGTAAAAGACTTAGATATTACCAAAGGGTCGTCTATGACTAAAAAAATTAATGCGACATTAACGATTGCAACGCTCAAGCCAGTCATAGATAAACAAGCAATACGAGGTAATTAAAAAATGATAAAAAGAGTAATATTAGCCGTTGTTATGTGTTTGCTTGTAGGTCAAAATAGTGCAATTTTTGCTCGATCAGAAAAATTGATGAATGAAGATGACAAAAAAGCACATGCAGCAAATCTTGTAGATTTTAAATTTGATAAAAGGGATTTAAAAGATATTTTAAATGAATTTGCTCAGTTGCGAGGAATTAATATTTTATATTCATCAACAACTCAATTGAATGCAAAGGTAACTTTTGATGCAGGTAAAAAAATCACGTTTTTAAAAGCGTGGGATTTTTTACTTATGATGATTGAGCAAGCTGGATTTAGTTTAATTAATCAGGGCCAAGATTTATATGCTCTTATTGCAATCGATCAAGTTGGTTCAACACCATTACCAACCTATATTAATACTGACACAAATGAATTGCCATTAACTCAAGAAAGAATTCGCTATATCTATTATTTTAAGAATATAAATATAACGCAGCAACAGAATGATCTTACCGTTGTTTTAAAAAACTTCTTTGATCAAAAAAATATAAATCAGCAGTTAATTTTTGATCAAAATTATAATGCTGTGATTCTTACTGCAAAATCTGAAATGATTAAAGCAATCATGAAATTTATTGATGTATTTGATCAATCAGGTGAAGGGCAGTCTGTTGAAATTTTTCAATTGAAGTATGCTAGTGCCAATGAAGTAGCGTCTATTTTAACGGATCAACTTATCAGCGGACAAGGAATTGCAAAGTCAAATAGAGGTTTGAATGCACGGCAACAAAACTCAGGTGATGGCGCAGCTGTTTTTTCTACAGGGACCCGAGTTATAAGCCTTTTTGGTGCTACATCTGCACTTGGTTCATCTTCAACAACAAGTAGCTCTAATTCAATTGTCATCTTTGGGAAGAAAAAAGATATTCAGCAAGTAAAAGATTTTATTCTTGAGCACTTAGATGTGCCGCTTGAACAAGGTAAATCATTTTTTCATGTTGTTGATTTACAATGGATAAATTCTTCAACATTAGCAGATGTTCTTAATAATCTTATTAAACCTTCAAGTGGCTCAGGTCAGTCAACAAGCGTGAGCTTATCTGACTTAGCATTTGATCCTCAAATCCAAGTTGTTCCAGAATCAGTTACGCAAGGGCTTGGTCAAGGCCAAGGAGAAAGTGCTTCACTTGCAACTGGGACACAAAATAATTTACAACGCGGAAGTAATAAAGTTATTATTGCAGCAACGAACAAAGATTGGAAACGCATTCAAGAAGTTATTAATAAAATTGATATTCCTCAAAAACAGGTAATTATTGAAGTTTTAATTTTAGATCTTGCGATGGTGTTTACGCATAAAATTGGATCACAAGTGAGAACAAATTCACTTGTTTCATCAATATTTCCAAAGACCGTGCAAGCACAAGCTTCAATGTTGATCAATACGATTACAACACAACCTGCACTGCCTTCAAATACCTCATTACAAGCAGATTTATCAAATATTTTAGGTTTTATTGCAGGTGCTGGTGGAGATGATCAGACCGTTGATTCAACAATCTTAATGA
Organism: Candidatus Chromulinivorax destructor; assembly: GCF_003366055.1. Taxonomy (NCBI): domain Bacteria; class Candidatus Babeliae; order Candidatus Babeliales; family Candidatus Chromulinivoracaceae; genus Candidatus Chromulinivorax; species Candidatus Chromulinivorax destructor. The sequence continues at coordinate 761,898 of NZ_CP025544.1, forward strand.
TTGGTGATAGAACCAAAACAAATGGAATTTGGGCATTTTTTCAATTATTAGCGCTGCACCAAACAACAAAAACGGTATCAAGAGCTTTTGTTATTGCTCAAAATAATCAACCAGCAGTTATTACCAGCAGTGTTACCAAGCGGTTAAAAGGTAAATTAACAGCCGGTGTTACTGCAACGATTTCATATCAAACGGTTGCTGCGCCTGTAACGGTAAATATTACTCCGTTGATTAGTTCAAATGATATTGTAAACTTGCAAATCGAGATGGATGCTACCTATTGGAATGATCCTACAAATGGTGATTCTGGGACTGCGCAAAATCGTCATCTTGAGACGAATTTTTCGATGCAAGAAGGGCAAGTTGCTGTACTTGGTGGTTTAACCTATGATCAGCTGGACATTATTTATAATGGCGTTCCTTTTCTTGAAAAAATACCCTTACTTAATTTGTTTTTTACCAATAGAAGCAAAACTGAAGATAAAACCAAGTTGTTTTTATTAGTAAAGCCAACAATTATTAAGCCTGTGGTTAATGGAATGGGTAAAGTAACTCGTCGTATTGCAGCAGTGACTGATCATTTATTAAAAGATGATCATGATGATCTATTTAGTTCGTTAAGTGACCCTATTTCTCACTGGGTCTTTGATGAAGTGGTTCCTGGTAAAAAAACTGGTATGCCACTGCATGATTTATTCATGTCATCAAATAATCAAACAGGCATATCTGGTTAGTAGAGTAGTATGAATTCATAAAAGAGCGGGTATAGTCCATTGGACTATACCCGCTCTTTTATGGGCGATTTTTACTTTTGATGACCATGATGTTATAATTTGAATTATTACAAGTTATATAGCTTGTATAAGCTTATTTTTAATTACAAAGCTATTAACAAAATGAAAGTTATCACATAAAATTATGAAAAAATATCAATTATTATTTATTTTATTATTCGGTATGCATAGTGTAAGAATGTATGCATCGCAAAATAATTTACTGCAATATGAGCAAGATAATAAAGATATTTTAGATAGTTATATTCCTTTAAAAGAGGGCTTTAATCTTTTACCAGATGAAGATAAAACTAATTTCTTATCAAAATACCATCATAACAATATTGATGATGTCATGAAATGTATGCTGAATGATAATGAAGATGAAGCATTCTATGGCGATGTAATTCAAGAAGTTGAGGATTTACTTAATCAGAGATTTAAAGATTCTTTTTTGAAAGAATTTGAACGAGTAATTAAAACACCACGTAACAGTATTTATACTATTTCTGATCCAGTATTTTCTTATGTTATGAAGTATCATCATACTAAGCTACAAGGAATGGTAAGAAGTTGGATAGGAAGAAAAGATAAAAGATATTTGGACAGTGCAGTTGATCATAAAAATCGATGTGTTGTTAAAATGTTATTAGATCTTGGAATTAATCCAAATGTTAAAAGTTCTTTTCGTTCTATCATGCGAGATGAGATCGTTTTAGATATGCAAGCAATAAAGCATAAGACTAGATTATTTGAAGGTTGTGATAATGCAGGCACTGCATTACATAAAGCTGCAGAAAAAGGCTATGTAGAAATAATAGAAGAATTAATAGCTCATGGTGCAGATATAAATATTCAAGATTTTAATGGTTTGACTCCTTTACATCAAGCAGTGCAAGGAAACCAGATTCGAGCTATACAATTATTATGTCGTGCGGGTGTTGATCTTAACATTAAAAACAGGTTAGGACAAACAGCGTTACACCAAGCTGCAGAAAAAGGCTATATAGAAATAATAGGGGAATTAAGAGCTCATGGAGCACATTTAAATATTCAAGATAATGAAGGAAATACTCCATTACATAAAGCAGTGCAAGCACAGAAGATTCAAGCTGTACAATCATTATGTTCGATGCGTGCTCATGTTAACATTCAAGATAACTTGGGACAAACAGCATTATATAAAATTTGTTTAGGTAGAAGAACAGACCGGGAGAATGATTTTTTAGGAATATTATTGCGTGCACATGCTGATGTAAATATACCAGATAATGAAGGAAATGTGCCATTACATATTGCTGTAAAATGTGATCGGAATGCTTTAGTAGATTTACTTATTAAAGCAGGTGCAAACCTAAATGCTCAAAATGATAACGGTGACACTGCTTTACATTATGCTCGATATCTAGGATCTAATAGTGAGTATTCATTATTGAAGGCAGGCGCAAAGGCATTTGTTAAGAACAAACAAGGGATGCTTCCAGAAAAATCTTCTACAATGAGTAATGATAATTGTCGGATGTATCGCTTTCGTATATACAACAAATAATTTGTTATTTTGTTTATATGGTGTCATAAAGCAAATTTAGTACTTTAGATTTTTTATAAAAAAGAGTATCTTTGCAAATAAAACAAAGATACTCTTTTTATGTATTGAATGTCTATTACTCAGCGTTGATCATGCGGTCAATTTCTAACAATCGATTATATTTACTTAAACGTTCGCCTCGACAAGGTGCACCAGCTTTTATAAAATCTGCAGCAACTCCAACAGCAAGATCAGCAATAAACGTATCATTTGTTTCGCCTGAGCGATGAGATATAACAATTGTTAAATTTTTATTTTTACACACATCTATAGCTGCAAGCGTCTGGCTGACCGTACCAATCTGGTTTGGCTTAATTAACACAGCATTTGCAATTTTTTGTAAAACGCCTTTACGAATTTTCATTGGGCTTGTTACAAAAATATCATCACCAACAAGCTTAATTTGCTCACCTAGTGCAAGCGTTAATTTTTGCCATCCTAGAGTGTCGTTTTCGTCTAATCCGTCTTCTATGCTCATAATTGGGTACTGCTTACACAGTGATTCGTAGAGAGTTATCAAATCAAGGCTGGATAAGTTTTTTTCTTGTTGTAAGTGATAGGTTTTTGTTGCTTCATCATAGAACTGTGATGCTGCTACATCAAGTGCTATAGCATAGTTTTGTAGGCCAAGTTCTTTTATTGAGCTCATTAAAAGCTCAAGAGCTGCAGTATCTTGCGATAAATTTGGAGCAAAGCCACCTTCATCACCAACGCTTGTTGATAATCCTTGTGTATCAATTGATTTTTTAAGATGTTGGTAGAACGTAACGCCATCATGCAAAGCTTGCGTATAATTTTTTGAAGTTGGTACGATCATGAACTCTTGGATAGCAAGATTATTATTTGCATGAGCACCGCCATTAATCATATTAAACATTGGCGTTGGCAGATGTGCTTGATTTGTTCCAGATACTCGTTGAATTAATTCAAAAAGTTCGATATTTTCAGCTGCCGCTTGAGCTTTAAATAGTGCCATGCTGACTGCAATTGTGGTGTTAGCGCCAATAGTAATTTTTTGAGGATGTGTATCAAGATCCATTAAGATCGAATCCATGGCAAGAGCATTAATTGGTTGACCAATAAATTTTGGAGCAATGGTATCGTTAATAATTGCAACTGCTTGCAATACGCCTTTGCCAGCAAATCTTGTTATATCATTATCACGGAGTTCTAAGGCTTCTTGTTTACCAACTGAAGCGCCAGATGGAGCAGATGCTGTTACTTTTTTTCCATTTGCTAAATAAATACAGCATTCAATTGTTGGAAGTCCTCGAGAATCAAAAATTTCATAGGCATATACATTAGTTATGTTCATACTATAGACAATCTTTTTTAAGGTTAATTATTATTTTAAATTATACTGTAATAAAATTGTGGTTGAAATGTTATTTTGTATACAAAAATATTTTTTAAAATTTTCAGAAAGTTATGACGATGCATATATCTATATTTTTAATTTTTTTCTTGCCATGTATCGTAACTCATCAACTTATGAGCGCTGAAAGGCTTCAATTTTTAGATGAAAAGTTTATAAGTAGTTATGTGGGAAAATTGAAAAGTGAAATCATTGCTCTTGAGCTGCAGCTAGAAAATGAATCAATATCTCCTGCTTGTTATGCTCATGCACTGCAATTTTTAATGCAAGATTTTTCTATGCAAATCAAGACTCAAGAGTTAAAAATATCGGTAGAAACTCTTCATCAAAGGGCCCTTGATAATGATATTGAATTATTACCGCTTGAGGCAAGCGAAAAACTTATTGCAGGTAACCACGTGTACTCAGCAGAATATATAAATTTTATTTGCAATAGATTGACTTGCCCTGTAAAAGCAGACACTATACCTCTTTCTTTTCCTGTTGCTCAACATGTTATACAAGTAAGAAAAGCAGCAATTATAGCAAAAAATAATTACGAACAAGAAGAATATGATAGGTAATAAAAATATTCATCTGTTTATTAGGTTCCGTTGAGTTTTTAAAATAAATAAAAAACAATAACAAAAACATCCTACGTTTTTTACAAAAACTCCGGAAAACGAGACCCCAGCGGGGGTGAATCGCTAAAATTTTATAAAAAAGTGGATAGTTGCCGCCGCCACCACGGTCGCAAAAGCGCAAGCGTAGGCTTATGGTAAGTGATTTAAAGGTTAACTACAAAACTCAACAGAACCTAGTAAGTTTTTGTAATTACATAAGATTTACATCTAAAATATTTTTTTATCAGCACGGTTTGTTGCATCTGGATGAGCTCCTAATGAAAGTAAGAGATCAATAGCTTGACGACGTTCAAAAAGATAAGCTCTATCAAGAGCACTGTATCCTTGAGAGTCTTTTTCATTCAAATCATGACCTAAATAATGTAAATATTTAATAGTTTTAATGGCATTGCATTGCGCAGCAAAAATAATCAGAGGTGCTGCTTTTAATGATTTTCTATGGGATTTATGCCGTCCAGATGTGCTTTTTACCCCAGATTTCATAAGAAGTTGTACCATTGGTAGAGCATCATTTTGTAAAGGGTAATAGAGGGGGGTTTTTTTTATTGGCTTATTATCATGATGAATTAAAATACCACATGCAATCATTAAAGCTGCAATTTCCAAACTGTCTTCAGGGTATAAAATATCTGCACATATATCATTAAAATAGTTATTGCATGCAGGCAAAGCACTGTCACAAATTGGTGATGGCGGCATATACTTATCAGTTGTTACATTTTGTCTTTGTGCATAAGCAAAGTATCTATTCCAATATTCAACTCGTAAACAATTTTTTATATTTTTAATTGCATATTTATCTCTGTTTGATGAGGAGAGTAGATCAAGATAGCATTGTAAATTATTTTGACAGTTTTTAACAACAAGAGCCTGGTGTTCAGGAGTTTTAATTAATGTTAATTCATTTGATACCTCTGAGTTAAGAGGAGTAAAGTGAGTTGCTTGTAGATATGATGTTATCTGATCTTGGACAGGGACAGGTAAATTGTTATATTGTGAATATAGGCTTGGTTTGCTTCGTGTAATGGATTGTTTTTCTTGTGTTAAATCTTCTGGATAGAAAGCATAAAAATTATTGCTCTCTAAGAAATCATTATATTTTTCTTGGGGAGTTTTTTGTATTTTTTTATGTGATTTTTGTTGTGGTATTATGTCAATATGGCATAGCAAAGGCAATAAAAGTAAGGTTGTTCTTTTTCTCATGAGTTACTACTTTTTATTATTATATTTATTGTAATTGTTTATATACGCAAATGAGGTTACAGCAACTACCCCAATAACAGCTTCAGGAGTTGATGCACTGACGCCAAGAACAATACCTGCGCAGTGAGCTGGAATCGATTCTGGTGCTTTTACTCGAGCTAATCCATAACTATTGATAGCAAGTGCTGCAAGATGAAGAGCTTGCATGTATTCTATTGGTTGATCACAGAAAGATCGTTGTTGAAAAGTTACATTGCCAATAGATTTTTTTAGCAAATGTCTATGCATTGGTAGAATTGATTGATGCACGATACAACAACTGAGTAAAAATATTTTTTTAAGTATATGTTTCATAGTACTCCATTCTATAGCGTCATAAAATAATGTTTATTATTCTAAAAAATGAGAGGAATTAGATTCAAGAGCTTGAGGTAGAATGAATCAAATTTTTATTATAAATTTTCGCCCTACGTTTTTTATAAAAACTTGGCGAAATTGCAGGCTTGTATATTAATTTTTAAATTTGGTTCACATAGTCTACAAAATAAAAGCTCAGGCAAGTGCTGAGCTTTTATTTTGTGTAATTTAGTTATGTGATAGCGAGTTGTTTTCTTCATCTATTGCTCTAATATGAACAGTTAGCACTCGTTTGTGGTCTGCTTTTTCTATAGTAAAAATAAAATTTTTATAAGTAATAGCTTCACCTTTTCGTGGTAAATGTTGCATTTGTTCAGAAATAAATCCGCCAAGCGTTACGGCAGATTGTGTTGGAAACGATATTTTGAGTAATGGATGAAGTCGATCAAGATCAATTGTTCCATCAACAGACCATTCGCAATCTTTTTTTAAGACTCTAATTTTTGCAGAGTCACGATTTGCATCATGTTCATCATGAATATCGCCAACAATTTCTTCTAAAGCATCTTCAAGCGTTACAAGACCAATCGTATTTCCATATTCATCAAGCACCATCGCCATGTGAATATGTTGCAATTTAAACTCTTTTAAAAGTTCATTTACTTTCATATTGTCTGGCACAAATATAATTGGACGCATTAATTCTTGTAACTTCATAGAACGCTTTTTTTGCAGAGCAAATAAAAGGTCTTTTAAGTAGACGATACCAATAATATTTTCTGGATTATCTTGATAGACAGGAAATCGAGAGAATTGATATTCTGAAAATTTATCAATAAATGTATCAATATCATCCATGACATTAATGCTAATAATTTCACTTTTAGGGATTAAGATTTCTTTTACCGAAGTCTGTGTCATAATGAATATATTTTGCAGCATAGCTGTTTTTTCATAATCCATAAGACCATTTTCTTCGATATAGTTAATCAAAAAATGAATCTCTTTTTCAGAAATAATTTGCTCATCTTCTGCACCCATAGCTTTTGAGATATATACTGATATGTTATTCAGTTGATTAGCTATTGGTCCAAGGACTTTATAAAAAATATTTACGATCCACAAGGTTGACGTAAATGTTTTAGTCCCAAGTGATTGAGCAATACTTTTAGGAACAATTTCACCAAAAATAGAAACCATGATTGTCGTAATCAAAATCCCAAGGATAAATGAAATACTATCTGGAACCTGGAATCGTTGAAATAAATTGTCTGTTAAACGTTGTGATATAACAGCACACGTTACATTGGCAAGATTAGCAGCGATCAAAATAGAAATTAAAACATGCTGAGGATTTTTTCCAAAAGCCTGAAATAAATGTTTATATTTTGGCGTTGCAAGTTCTATTTCTTTTAATTTAAACAATCGTAGTGCTGTTATACTCGTTTCAAGAAATGAAAAAAGTGCACAGGTAACTAAAGATAATAAAAAAAGTATGACATTTACTGATAATGTTTGCGTGTACTGTTCCATAAAAGCTCTCTTTTTAATTTACAAAATTATTCGTTGTCATCAACATCAGTATTATTAAACTCTTTTTCGAAGAAAGATTGAAGCTTTTTGCTTCGAGAAGGATGTTTAAGTTTCTTTAAAGCTTTAACTTCGATTTGTCGAATACGTTCTCGCGTTACAGAAAAATCTTTACCAACTTCTTCAAGTGTATGTTCTGATGCAACATCAATACCAAATCTCATTTTTAAAACTTTTTCTTCACGAGGAGTTAAAGTTTTAAGAACTTCACGAACTTTTTCTTTTAAATCGCTGTTAGCAACAATATCAGAAGGTGAGAATTCATTTTCACTTTCAATAAAATCTTTAATCGAAGCATCGTTGCTATCACCAACCGGAGTTTCAAGTGATATTGGTTCTTTAGAGATTTTAATGATGTTCTTAATTTTCTTTTCATCAAGATTAAGTTTTTTTGCTAATTCTTCGTAGGTCGGTTCTCTTCCTGAATCTTGTAAGAAGGAGTGCTTAATTTTGTTGATCTTGTTTAAGGTTTCTACCATATGCACTGGAACTCGAATAGTTCTTGATTGATCAGCAATTGCACGTGTTATTGCTTGACGGATCCACCAGGTAGCGTAGGTAGAAAATTTATAACCACGTTCAAATTCAAACTTTTCTACAGCCTTCATTAAACCGATATTTCCTTCTTGGATCAAGTCTAAGAAGTGTAATCCACGGTTTACATATTTTTTTGCAATATTAACAACAAGTCGTAAGTTAGCTTGTGCTAAATCACTTTTAGCTTGTTTGTCTTTAGCTTGCCCTTTTAAGAACTTTTTGTAAAATTCAATCGATTTTGCAGACGGCAAACCAAGTTCATTTTCAGCTTTTCTAATTGTTTTTGTTGCAATTCGAGCCTGAACTTCGTAGTCATTAATTGTCGCTTGCTTTTCTTCATCACGATCTTTTGATTTCTTAAGACTTGTAATCGTCAAATTCATTTTTTCAACAAAACGACGACGCTCAAGAATCTTATTGATACCTTTATCGATTTTCTTCCCAAGTTTTCTAATTAATTTATTAGATAACTTAATAGATGAAATAGTAACGCTTATTTCTTCTTTGTTTTCGCGCACTTTATCAAGCATTTCTTGCTTAGCAGCTTGTGTTGTTAGTAAGCCTTTATAGCTGACGTAAATAGCTTTTTCGTTTTGAATCAGCTTTTTAATTTTTGTAATAATCTTAAGCAGATATTTTTTCTCTTCTTGAAGATTTGGTAAGTTTTCTTCATCAAACTCAGAAAATTGAATAATATCTTTCAGTTGAATTGTCTCTTTGGTTATCTTATCGCCAATAATAGACAGTTCTTTATGAATAATCGGAAAATATGATAAAGCTCGAATCGATTCTGCTTTTCCTGATGCGATTTTACTTGCAATTGCAGCTTCAGTTGCTTTGTTAAGCAAAGGAATTTTACCGATATCACGTAAATAACATTTAACACCATCAGCTACTTGTGATGAATCTGAAGTATGACGAGTTTCAGCTTTATCTTCTTTGTCATCTTCGTCTTCTTCATCTTTATCATCTTGAAGATACAGTGTCGAATTAATTTTCCCAATGGTAAATGAAGCCGACTCATCGGTATTGCTGGTTCTCATGTCATCTGCAGAAAACAATGGATCAGCACTTATTTCTTCTTGCATAACAAGTTCAATATTGTTTTTTTCGATTGATTTTAAGAACTTGTTAGCATCAGCTTCAGAAAACTTGTGTTCATCACCAAATTCTATAACCGATTCATACGTAACAAAACGATTCTTTTTACCTTCGTCAAGAAATGCTTTAATAGCATCTTCTATCGAAATAGGTTTTTCAGCTGCAGCGACATCTTTCATCGCTGATAGCTTTGAGTATTTGGTTGGTTTTCCAGCTACTTTTTTTATCATAAGCTTCCATTCTTTAATAATTTTAATTTTATAGCTTGAAAAGCTGTCACAATCGTTTGTATTTCTTCGTTATTAGAATCTTGAGTAGCTTGTTTCAATTTCATCTTAATATTTACAACGATTGATTTCCAATGTTTTTTCTGAAATTGTAACAACATCTGCTCAAAAGCACTTTCTATATTTGTTTCTTCAAGCGCAAACAAAAGTTGATGAATATAAACTTGCTCATCAGCTGTGAGTTGTTCTTGAATTTTTGCTAAAGAAATAGTTGGATTCGGTTCTATTATTTTCGCTATTTTTAAAAGTAATTCATTATAAGGGGTTGGTAACCCGGCTGCAAGTAAAGTTTTATTTTCGCTATTTAATAGATGCGGATAATGCAATATTGCAGAAAATATCTTACTTTCAAGCGGCGTTAGAACGCTACTAGAGGTTATATCTGTCGTTGATTTCTCAACTGGTTTGCTGGTAACATTATACTCTGTTCTTAAAATTTCTAAAGGAATTTGTAAGATTTCAGATGCTTTTAAAAGTAATATATCCTTTTTTAAAGGATCTTGGAGCGAGTGTATTAACGATATAATACTTGCTGTTGCTTCCATTTTTTCTTTTAAGCTTTTATTCTGAAAATCATGACCTTTTGATTGTAAGAAAAATGTAAAAACGTCTTGCGCTTGGCGAATATACGGTTTTAGATCCTGATTTTTATATAAAAATGATGCGGGATCACTATCTTTTGGCAAGCTAATAACTTTTGTCTCAACATCAATACTCCAACAAAGTTGCGTTAATCGTAAAATAGCTTCTTGCCCAGCATTGTCACCATCGTACATAACATACAGTTGTTGCGTGTAGTTTGCTATTTTTTTAAGATGTTCAAGTGTGCAAGCTGTTCCAAGTGTAGCAACGCTATTTTTGTATCCATAACTGTGCATTGCGATGCAATCTGTGTATCCTTCAACCAAAAATGCAATATCATTGCTTTGAATATTTTTCTTTGCAACGTCTAATCCAAAAAGTAATGTTCCTTTCTGGAAAAACTGATTTTCTTTTGAGTTGTAATATTTTGAGCGTTCATCATCTGGCAAGAAAACTCTTCCGCCAAAACCACAATGACGTCCAAGGTGATCTTTAATTGGGAAGATAATTCTGCTTTCAAAAGGTGAATAGATGTTTGCCTGCCCTTGAAAAATAATACCAGCACGTATTAAATCTTGTGTTAAAAACCCTTGCGCAGATACATAGTTGAGAAGGCTTTTTATAGCCATATTTCCTTTAGGGAAATATCCAATTAAAAACTGTGTAATTGATTGCTGGTTAAATTTTCGACTATGCACATAATTTAATGCGGTATCATGTTGAAATAACTGGTCGTGGCACCAGTTTGCTACCAGCTTACACAAAGCAAAGTATGCATCTTTTTCGGTTCGAGTTTCTTGAGATGAAGAAAATGATGATTTAATTTGTTCAGGAACGTTCAGATTATACTTTTCAATTAAATATTGAGCAGCTTCGTATTGCGACATTTTTTCAATTTTAGCAATAAAAGAAATTACATCACCAGACTCATTACAGCCAAAGCAATAAAAAATTTCCTTGTCCGGACTTACCGTAAACGAAGGAGTTTTTTCTTGATGAAACGGGCAAGGTGATTTCCAGTAGAGACCACCAGATTTTTTAAGTGTTGTATATTCATTGATGACATCAAGAATGCGAACACTGTTTTTAATAAAGTTAAATAGATTCATCTGTTTTTTTATAGATCGTAATAAAGATGAATAAAATGAGTGCCGCTCCAAAAAGCAACACGGCTAACAATTGTTGAATGGATAGATACCTAAAATATCCACATTCAGTATAAAAAGCTTGATCACCACGCCAAAACTCAACAAAAAATCGTTCTGCGGTTGTGAGCATAATGTAGAGGCTTATAAGTTGACCTGGTTTTGTGCGTGTGTATGTATCAAAGCAATATAGCACAACAAAGGATAAAAAAAGTAGAGAACTGCTATAAATTTGTGTTGGATGCATCATAACATGCAATGGAGCTAGGCTTTGCGCATGAGTATACACAACACCCCATGGAAGATTTGTTGGTAATCCATAACAACATCCAGCAAAAAAACATCCAAATCGAGAAATTGATTGTAACAAAGGCGCGTACAGTGCAAAACGATCAAGTACCGCAAATAAAGGCAGTTTTAGTGATGAAATATACCATGACAACCCAATTGCAATACCAATCACAGCTCCTAAAATTGATAAACCACCATTCCAGACGGTAAAGTAATCGGTCCAGCTCGTTATTTCAGAAAAATTTGTGGTCAAAAACCAGATTCTGCCACCAATAATGCCAGAAATGACGCAAATATTGATAATGTTTGAAAGCTGGGCAGATGTGATCAGTTTTTGTAATTTTTTATCTCGATCAAGTAGGTACAGGGTAAGAATTAATCCGATGACAATCATAAGACCAAAACTGTGAATCGCAAAGGGCCCGTAAATATGGAGAAGTATTGGTGACATAAAAATTCCTTATGGAGTAGCAATTCTATATCTAGTCGCCATTTTGATCGCCAGGTGTTTTTTGCAAAAACGGCTTGATAAAAAATATCTTACAATAAACATAATTTGTATTTTAATTATACCATATTATTACAGGTATGATAAGTAGATTTTATAGCGCGATTAGCTTTTAATGTATGAATTTATGTAGTGCAATATTTTTTATAAAAATGATTCATAAACAATTCAGCTGGGTCGTATGATTTTTTCAAAGCAAAGAAATTATCTAACTGCGGGTATGTTTTTAAAGCTTGGTCTTTTGTTGCATGCAGTTGGATTGGCAAATAGTATGCTCCACCAAGTGTGTAAGCAGATTCTATGAGTTTTTGTGTCCATTGTTCTGTCTTTTTATAATCTTGTTCTGTAAATTTTTGATTAAGTAATATCACAATTCCAATCCGGTCTGTTGATGTGTAATTCAGATAACTTTCTGTATTTTTTGGAATATATCGAAGAGCTATGTGCATAATATTTACGTTAAGCTGTTGAGTTATCTTTTCTAATGATTGAATAAATTGAGTGAATTTATCGATAGGAATAAAATATTCTTGTAACAAATGTGTTGATTTTAAGCTGTTTATGCACATGTGGTCGACTGGTGGACGCATAATATTATTACGAGATATAACCTTATTATATTTTTTTGTTTCTGGAATCCAGTGGAAAGCTTTAATGATTTTACTTTTCGACCAAAGTTTTACACCCATTTTTTTAATTTTTGTGAACTGGGGCTGTTGTAATTGCCGTATTTTTTTTTGTTTTTTATCAGAAAATTGAGCCGGATCGATTTTATTAAAATCAAGGCATACTATTTTGCCAAAGAGATTTTTTTTAAATGGGGTTAATGTGAGAAAAGCAAAATGAAATCCCATGTTTGGATTCTTCAAAAGCATTTTTATTTTTTTAGTATAATCATGGATCGATGTAGTCGTAATTGCAGGCTTATAAAGATCATCTTTTACAACCTGTAAAGTCACTTCAAGAATAATGCCACATAACCCATAACCACCAATTGCAAGGCAAAATAATTCGGAATTTTCTGATCGACTTGCTATGATAATTGATCCATCTGCTTGTAATATTTTTATTGATTCTACTGATTCAATAAGTGGTCCATAATGAGGATCAATTCCATTACAGTTAACGCTTAAAGAACCCCCAAGACTAAAAATATTGGCATATTGCATTATTTTTACAGCAAAACCATGACCATGTAAAAATTCTTGAAGCTGTTCCCATGTGGCCCCAGCTTGTACGGTAATCAGCTTTTCATGTGGATTAAAATCTAAAATTTTATTGAGTTTTTCAAGGTTGATGATAATTGCATTGCGATAAAAAGCATGGCCGCCTTGGCTATGTCGAATGCCGCTAACAGCGATTTTTAAGTTGTTTTGGTCTGCATATGCAAGAATACTTTGAAGTTCTTGGTATGACGTCGGTGTATTAATATGGTGTATTTGTGTTGAATTCAGCCGTGAAAAATCGTTAATTGTTACATTGTCTTTCTGCGGTATATCTTGAGCTTGTAAATATGAGAAAAAGATGACAATTGAAATAAATATATTTGAAAAATTTTGATAATGCATATAACACACCTTTCTGTAAATGACTTAGAGTAAAGTTTATAGAAAGATCTATGAATCATCAAAAGGTCATGGGTGTTTTAAATTTTTAGTTACGATCAATATTAGAAAATAGATACTCAAATTTTGCCCATACTGCCCATGAAGAGATAGCCCCCATCGACTGAGCAACTTCGATACTTGCTCCAAATCCATACACATAATTTTCTTCGACTCGTTGTGCGTTAAAATTAAGTGTGTTGGTCGTGTACGAGTTTGCAGCAGCTGATGCCTTATCAAACATTGCGCTTGTTAATTCGACCGGATTGCCTACAGGATCAAGTATAGGGGTGTCTTGATTAATACGAGCTTTACTTGCTGTCGTTACACCTCCAGTTCCACCGCCTGGACCAGTAATCGCATAAATGCCATAACCTGGTATCATTTCGTGAATATCTCCAATAGTTTCGGGCGCCGTATAAAAAAAGTTGAAACTTAATTCACATGCAACTTTGCCAATTTGTTGTTCTAGTCTTGTATACATATTCAACTGGCTGTGACCTTTAATTTCAGCTGGTTGTGTAAAAAAATTAATGCCAGGCAGGCCAAGGGTCTCTGGTGCTGTTGGCAAACCGTATAAGTTTTGCACTGATAAATAGCGTGACCATTGTCCGCATCCAATAAGATCAAAGGATCGAGTTTCTACCGCAGGCAGTAAAAAACGATAATTGCCACCAATCATAAATTTCATACCGCTATCAGAGCTCATTAAGAACTCATTACCAAAACCTAATCCCCAGTGATTTGTTCCTATTTCTGCACCAAAAAGCCAGGGAGAACCTTCTCCTGAACCTGCTGGGGCTTCGATGACAATAAAATTTCCCATATAAACTTCAAAAGACTCGACTGCTCGAGCAATCTGATGACTGCCTCCCATAAGAATTTGAATGTTTGCAAGCCCCACGTCTTGATTAGGTTTTCCTATTTTTCCATAATTCCAAGATGGTTGTGTAAAAGCTTGCAATGCGTTGGTAATACCTGGTTGTGAGCCATTTTGGGTACCATATTCTTCGATTTTAATTTGAGTGACCGCATTAACAATTGAGGTTTTAATGTCGACAAAAAAGTTTTTGTGTTGCTGATAAAAATGTAAAAATAGCCCTGATTGAGACTGTACCGGGGTAAAAGTTACCTGTGAATGGTAGTATGCATCACTGTATGAGCTCATTAAATTCAGCCATGCAGGGTTTAAATCCCCGTTGCCTTGTTGGTCAAATATTAAGGTTGTTTTGCTATTTAAAATAATGTTTCTTGCAATGTGCGCAGAGTCATACATGCCCACGTGAAAAGGAAGCCCCTCAATGAATGACTGTTTTTTTGAATAGTCATTCATGGTATAAAATAACGGTGATGTTGAAAGTGGCCGCATGGTAAGCGTTGAAGTTATATCAGCAGACAGTTGGTAGTAACTTAAAAAAATAAGGAGACTTGCAAGTTTTTTCATAGATTTCTATTTTTCATATAAACGTATCTGAATCGTAGTTTTCACGCTGTGTAGTCTATATAATTTTTAGAAAAACGAAAGTAAAGAGTTAAGTGTGGATTGTTATATCTCAACACATCAAGACTTTTTTAAAAATTTTGTAATACAGGCAGTCTTTTTTAATCACCATCAGAAAAAGAATCATCATGACAATCATAAAAGTATAAAATTTGTGGTTTATGCATATTTTGTACTGCAATTTCATACGCTTCAACGAGAAGTGATCGTGGCGTTAACGTTAAAAGTTGTCGCGTTGAAAGCGAAAACAAATTATCACCTTGTTCATTTTCTTGTATGTATTGGATCATTGCAGAAACTGGTATTTCTTGGCAGTCATTAAGTTCTACTAGATCAGATGAACTACTTTGCAAATATTTTGCTAAGGATAACATTTTTTCAATATGAGGATTATAATGTTTTGTCTGCATAGCTTTCAATACTGAAGCGTTTACCATAATCAAGCTAAAAATTATGCATATGGTGATATGTAGTTTTTTCATTTATTTTTCATCTTTAATCTTTTGCGATGCAATTTTGTATGCTTGTACAAGGTGGTTGTTTGGCACAAGTCCTAACAAATTAACAGTTTGGGTTGAAAATGCACAACCGCCATTTTGATTATTCTCTTGTATGTATTGTGTCATTTGTCTTACCAAAGTCTCTTGGCAGTCATTATTTTCAAAAAAAGCTTTTTGAACTGTGCTGTTATGCGTGTTTGTTAGCTCTGGAGTACGAGCTTTTATATAATTAGCTTTCCATAACATTTCTTGAATTTTTACATCAGTATCTTTTTCATTCATAGCAAATAAAGAATCTTGTGATATACAAGCAAAGTTAAGCAGCATTAATAGATTGATATAGCGTCTTTTCATAATATTGTGTTTCTTGTGGAATAAATTTTTGGTAAAAATACGGAAAAAAAGGAGACCGAAAGGCCTCCTTTTTTTGATTTGTTTTTATAGCTCTAATTCATCTTTATGAGGAAATACTGCTAATTCTTGCTCAGCTTTTGCAATTCGTTTTTCTAGCACATCTTTTTTCTCTTGAGCAGCAGTGTACTCTGAAGATCCAAAAGCAGCTGCATAGCTGTTTGCAAGAACAGTTTCAAGTTCAGCTTTGTATTTATTCATGTTGTTTTCAAGATTTTTGTACTTTTTACGAAGTTCAAAAAGTTCTTTTTTAGAAAGCGTTGATTCTTTCACATTTTTAACTTGAGCTTTTGCAACAGCAGCAACTTCTTTACGTACTGACATGTTCTTAAAGTCAAGATACGCATCGTAGTTACCTTCGTAGCTTGAGATGCCTTCAGGTGTTAATTCGATGATTCTTGTCGCAAGATTGTTAACAAAGTCTTGATCATGCGATACGAATAATAAGGTACCATCAAACTGCTGTAAAGCGTTTAATACAGTTTCTTTAGATTCGATGTCCAAATGGTTTGTAGGTTCATCGAGCATCAAGAAGTTTGCGTTGCTTAAAAGCACTTTTACCATCGCAACACGGTTACGTTCACCACCACTTAATACTGATGTTTTTTTCATTACATCACCTTTTGGGAAAAGGAATGAACCAAGGAATGTACGAATTCTTTGTTGAGACGCTTTGCATGAGCCTTCAACTTCTTCAAGAATTGTTAATTTTGGATTCAATACTTTTTCTTGATCTTGGTCAAATAGTGTTGATGTTACGTTGTGACCTTGTTCAATTTGACCTTGTTGTAGTTCAAGTTGTTTTGAAATCAAGTTGAAAAGGGTTGATTTACCTGTTCCGTTTGGAGCAATTAAAGCAACTTTATCACCACGATTTACTACGAAGTTTACGTTAGTAAATAGTTGACGATTAAATGAGTGAGCAACATTTTTTACGATTAAAACTTCTTTTCCACATCGTTCAACCGGTGGAAGTGAAAAGTTTACTTTTTTTGAAGCTTGGTTAACTTCAATAATTTCTAATTTTTCAAGTTGTTTAGCCATACTTTGAGCCATTTTTGCTTTTGAAGCTGTTGCTTTAAAGCGATCAATAGTCTCTTTACGTTGCTTAATATCTCGTTGCTGAGCTTCATACGCTTTTTCAAGCATAATAGTTTCTTCAGCTTCAAGTTTTTTGTAGTAGCTGTAGTTACCAGCGTACACTTTACTTTTTCCACCAGCTGTAATTGCAAGTGTTTTGTTACACAGATTATCTAAGAAGTATCTATCGTGACATACTAAGAGGAAACCAAAAGAAGTTTCGTACTTTAAGAAGTTTAAGAACCACTCTTTTGTTGAAAGATCAAGGTGGTTAGTTGGTTCGTCAAATAGATAAAAATCAGCTTCTTGTAACAATAATTTTGCTAAAACAAGGCGCATTCTCCAACCAACACTCAGTTGATCAACGCGAGTTTTACGATGTTTTTCATCAAATTTTAAGCCGCTTAACAGTTTGTTAACTTTAAGAATTTTAGCTTCAGGTTCCATTTCTTGAATATCATGTTGTAATTGAGCGTAACGTTCAACATCTTGAGCAGATGGTTTTGCACTTGCATGAATTTTGTCTTCAAGCTCTTTAGCTTCTTGCATGTTCTCGTACATAGTACCAAATGTTGCTAAAGCTTCTTCTTCTACTGTTTTTGTAGAAAGAATAAGCATCTCTTGAGGCATGTATGCAACGTTCATTCCTTTAGAAATAGCGATTTGTCCGCCATCAATACCTTGTTGCCCAGCAATAATTTTAAGTAATGTTGATTTTCCAGAACCATTTCTTCCAACAAGAGCAATCCTGTCAGAATCCTGGATCATCATGGTTAGATCATCAAAAACTGTCTGATCGCCATATTTTAAACTAAGGTTTTTTAAATGAATCATAATTATACCAATATCAGAAAAAAGTTTTAAATTTTATACACCAGATCAACTTGGAGGTTGCAACCGGTAGATGAAATTTTTTTGTTATATTTTTACAGCGGGTGAAGTTGAGCTATTTTGCTAATTCAGGTTTTCTTGAAACAAGCACTAACAAAGAAATTGCCGCGGGTGTAATTCCTGGAATTAACATCGCATCAGCAACAGTTGCCGGTTTATAGCGGGCTATTTTTTGTTTAATCTCAGTTGATAATCCTGAAATGTTTAAAATAGCATCCATGTCTGGCAGCTTAATTTGGCGATGTTGTTGTACTTTTTCAACTTCGCGATTTTCTCTTTTTATGTACTCACGATATTTAATATGTGCAAATAATGATAATGCATTACGAGCAGAAACAGTGTATCCAAGAAGATTTTCAATAATCTCTTGCATAGGAATTTCTTGCTCTGCAGCTTTCACTAATTCAGCATTGTTATATCGTTTGTCAAGATCGATGATAGCAACCTCTAAATCATGTTTTTCTTGCAAGAATTTATCATATAATTCTTGTGTTACCGTACCAAGCTGGTAGCCTTTTTCCGTTAAACGTAAAAAAGCGTTATCTTGTCGCAAAACAAGACGTCGTTCAGCGCGAGAGGTAAACATGCGATATGGTTCATCAACGCCCATCGTTACCAAATCATCGATCATAACGCCGATGTAACTTTCGTTACGGTCAAGAATAAATGGATCTTTTCCGGTAGCTTTTTGGTGAGCATTAATACCAGCAATAACGCCTTGGCCTGCAGCTTCTTCGTAACCTGTTGTTCCATTGATCTGACCTGCTAGAAAGAGGCCTTGTATGGATTTAACTTCAAGAGAATGATGAAGTTGATCAGGATGCACGAAATCGTATTCTACAGCATAACCAGGTTTTGTTATAACCGCGTTTTCAAATCCTACAATCGATTGAATAAAATCTTTTTGTACAGATTCTGGCAATGATGTCGAGATTCCACTTGGATATACTTCAACGTATGCAGCAGTTTCTGGCTCTACAAAAATATGATGCGATTGTTTATCTGCAAATCGAGATATTTTATCTTCGATTGACGGACAGTAACGAGGTCCAACACCTTTAATATTACCGCTATACATTGCAGATTTATGTAAGTTATCAAAAATAATTTTATGTGTTTTTTCATTGGTGTGAGCAATAAAGCAGTCGTGACTGCTTGAAACATCCATTTGATCAAATTCAAAAAGATGTGTAAGAGGCTCTGTTTCTTGACGTTCTAGTTTGCTAAAATCAATAGTTGCAGGATCAAGTCGAGGAGGAGTTCCTGTTTTTAGGCGTCCCATACGTAAATTAAGCTTTGTCAGATAGTTAGAAAGTTTTATTGCAGCTTGTTCACCGCTACGACCTGCAGCAAAGTTAACATCACCAATATGAATCAGGCCATTCAGGAAAGTACCAGTTGTTAAAACGACTTGGTTTGCTGTGTAAATTGTGCCATCTGAGCTTTTAATACCACGAATTTGGTTATTTTCGACAATGATTTCATCAACCATTGCTTGAACGACGGTCAAATTTGGGGTGTTGTGCATAATTTTACTTGCAAGGTCAGCATAAGCTTCTTTGTCGATTTGTAGTCGCAAGCCTTGAACAGCAGGACCTTTTTTCGTATTAAGCATACGAGCTTGTAGATATGTTTTGCTACAAATTTTTGGCATTAAACCGCCAAGTGCACTGATTTCAAACACGATGTGACCTTTTCCAACGCCACCAACTGAAGGGTTACAAGGAGCAACACCAATTTTGTTTGCATCAAGTGTAATAAGTGCTGTTTTTGATCCCATGTTTGCAGCAGCGTATGCAGCTTCAATACCTGCATGGCCACCGCCAACAACGATAACATCAAAAGAATTTTGAATTTGATTCATAGACTCAATCATTAAGATATTTTAATTTCTTTTAGTATACAAAAAAAAAGACCGAACAACAATTATTCATCTTGTCTTAGAGCAAAAAAAGGGGAACCGGTAACAGTTCCCCTTTTAAAAAAAGGAGCTTTTTAATTATTTTGTAAGCGAGTTCTTAACGTTGCTAGTTTCTTAAACGGATTTTGTTTTAAGAAATCCTGCGTTCTTTGAGGTAATAAATGCAGTAAATCAGGATTCATAAGAATTGGCATCCAAATTTTTAGATCTGCTATATTCTTATTTTTTTCAAGCACGAGAATAAAATCATGACATTTTTTTGAGATACAGCATCTAAAGATTTTAATTTTAGTTCAAGTATTCCAATGAGTTGTGTAACTATATCAGAAAATCTTGCTTTATTATTGTCATTAAAAAAGTAATTTTCAAAGAAATCATGCAGTAAGTTATCGCATTCTTCTTGAGTCAAAACAGATTGGTGTTCATTATTTTGATTATCTGTTATTTCAGACATGTTATTATCTATGTTTTGTGTACATGCTATTGGTGCAGCGATTGAAAATAATAATCCAATAGAAAGATACAATTTATAAGTAATGTTCATAAAATTCCTTAGTATAACTTCTCATTTCAGTTTTTTAACTTTTCAACTTTAAAACTTAAAGCTTACTATGAAGTTACGTTGTTTCGTGCAAACCGTCAAAAGGGTAGGGGTGTTTTTTCGTTGCCTTCAGATCTGCAACATTGTAGGCTTATGAAAAGACCCTTGGTTACAGAGTTATCTTTATAAGGAATTTGTTTATGGTATTTATGCTTGCATCATATGTAGAAGGCTATATTCCGTGGTTTCATGTTGTACATTACATTTCCGTGCGAGTTGTTGCTGGAATGCTCACATCTCTTTTTTTATCGTTACTTTTTGGAGATGCATTTATAGCATACTCTAAAAAACTTTTTACAACAAAAGCTCGTCCATTTACTCCTGAGTCGCATAAAAAGAAAGATAATATCCCTTCAATGGGTGGAGTTTTTATTTTATCGGTTGTTCTTGCCACGATGCTTATTTGGTGCGATCTGTCTAAAGTTGATGTATTGTTATCAGTTATAACACTTATAGGGTTTGGTTTTATTGGTTTCCTTGACGATTTGTACAAGGCTATAGAGCAAAAGGGGTTACATTCTAAAACTAAATTCAGATTACAACTCTTGGTAGGTCTTGGTGTTGCGTGTGCTATTGTTTTTTTAAAGCATCCATCAACTGAAGTCTGTGTTCCATTTTTCAAAAATATCCATCCTCATCTTGGCTTATTTTACATTCCATGGGTGGTTTTTTTGCTTGTAGGCGTCAGCAATGCGGTTAATCTTACTGATGGACTAGATGGCCTTGCTATTGGCGGGCTTATCACAAATTTTTCTGTTTATTCAGTTATTGCTTATTTAGCAGGGCATTTTGCATTTGCTCATTATTTACATATTCCTTTTGCAGCTTCATCTGAAATGGCAGTTATTGGTGCTATTCTAGTAGGAGCATCGCTTGGGTTTTTATGGTTTAATGCCCATCCTGCGCAAATTTTTATGGGCGATGTTGGTTCGCTATCATTGGGTGCAATGCTTGCACTTATGGCAATTATAACTCAGCAAGAGCTTTTGTTAGTAGTCTCAGGTGGTTTATTTGTGCTCGAGACACTATCAGTCATTGCTCAGTTAACTTGCTGGCGATTGTATCGTAAGAAAATTTTTAGAATGGCGCCTATTCATCACCATTTTGAGTTGCAGGGGTGGTCAGAGTCAAAAATTACTATGCGGTTTAATATTATTTCTGTTGTGTTGTGTTTATTAGCATTAATTAGTTTGAAAATGAGATAAATAAAAAGAGCGGATATCAAAGGATATCCGCTCTTTTTTATAGTCTATAAATTTCTATTATTTTCTATTTCTTAAAAAAATATAGCTCGTTGCTAACGATGCTAAAGCTGTTGTTGCAATAACACCATTTTGAACGGTGAAATAGGCTGTTTTTTTCTCAGGTGTGTTTGTTAGATTGTCTTCTTCTACTTCATTAAGAGATATTTCTTCAATAGGAGCAATATCTTCCATAATGATTTGATCTTCATCGGCAAAAACTTCTTTTTGATTGTCTAAAGAATGCGCTTGACCTTTGATTAATGTCAGTAAATCTAAATTGATACGACCACGCAAAATAAACGGAGTATTATCTTTAAATCTACCTTTAAACTCAAGTAGAGAATCAAGTTCATTTTTTTCTAACGTTGCAATACTTTCGATATGAGCATCAAATTCTTCCGGGCTTTCATTGAAGTAGTTGCGAGGTGACAATAATCTACGATTGTTTTTTTGAAAAGAAAGTGTACTTGGTTCAAATTCTTCATCTTTAAATTCGTTTTTTCCTGTGGATAAATTTGCAAATAAGTCTTGAAATTTTCCTTCTTCTTTTTGATTTGGTGTCAAATCAGGTAGTTCAATACTCAATACAGGGTGAGAAAGAGTTTCTTTTCTTAAATTCTTTGGTGAGTTGTTTTTAGATTCTACATCATGAAAAGCTGACTCTGATAGATCTAAAGAAGATAATGGTTCTGACTGTTGTAATTTTTCTGAACAAAAAATCCCTTGAGAAAATGCTATGAACATCATATATGGAGCCATTTTTATCATATTTTTCATGATTCACCTTTTTATTGAACATATTGTTAGATTAATGAGTGAATTAAAGCAACTAAAAGAGTTGATGTCAATTGATTTTGTATTAGTTATATTGTGTCTCTTTTTAAGATTAGGTTCCGTTGAGTTTTTAAAATAAATAAAAAACAATAACAAAAACATCCTACGTTTTTTACAAAAACTCCGGAAAACGAGACCCCAGCGGGGGTTAATCGCTAAAATTTTATAAAAAAGTTGATAGTGGCCGCCGCCACCATGGTCGCAAAAGCGCAAGCGTAGGCTTATGGTAAGTAATTTAAAGGTTAACTACAAAACTCAACAGAACTTATTTTATTTTTTTATAAAACAAAACAAGGTAGCACTTACGAATCTGTAGATGCTACCTTGTTAGATACTATTTTTAGTTATGCAGCGTTAAGCATATCAGCTGTTGGTTTATATTTTTTTATAATATCAGCAAGATTCTCTTGCATGCTGTTTAATGTCATTCCTGAATAATATGCCCCTGCAGCAGCAGTCATAGCAACCAAAGAACTAATTCCAAGCGATAATTTAAGCCATGAATAAGGGTTGAGTTCTTGAATGCGGGTTTCGATTTGGTGTTGCATTTTGCGTAATCGTAGTTCAATATCGCTTGCAAATATATATTTTTTGTCATATTTAATATCGGCAAGAGCTCCATTAATAGCTCGTAATGTTGCTTGTAATCCATTGAGAATCACAGGTCTGTTTTCATTTTGAGGGTCAGTTCCGGTTGTTTTTTCAAGAATTTGAAAAATTGTAGGCAAATTTTCAATTGAAGCTGTTGCAACATTGACTTGCATAAATGGAGTTGTTTGATTTTGAATTTGATCTACAGAAGGAAGATCTATACTGTATTGTGAAATTGGTTTTTTTGCTTGTGTATTATCACTTTGCATGAGCAATAAAATATTATATTTCATACGATCAGTTTTGTAATTTTGTTTGATAAGTTCGTTTGCATGGTGTTCAATGTCATCATAATTTTTATTAGCTTGCTCTTCACGAGATTGCAAAGCAACCCTCATTTCTTCTTCTGAAACAATAATTTTTCTCATATTGTTGTGTTGAGCTGGTAGGTTAGGATAGAAGTTTACGGTTCGTCCAGGTAAATTTCTTTGATTTTGTGTTGATTGGCTTGTGTGCGCAGTTTGGTATCCAAGAAAAATAGATAGAATTAATAATATTTTTTTATTTGTATTCATTTTACAACTCCAACTATATTTTAAAATAAGTCTATACGTTGTATATAGTATCAAATTGAAATGATTTATTTCAATAGTTTTGATAAGCAATGAGATGTGCAATACAAAAAAAGGTGCGAATGAATCGCACCTTTATAACTATTTCTATGGAGTAAGAAAAATTTTAAGCTGTTGCAGCTTGGATAAGAGCATCTTGCATGCCAAAGACATAATCTTTGATCTCACCTTGCTTTAAAACTGCAGTTGTTATAAGTATAACAGTTGCATATTTTGCTGCTGTCCATCCCAATTGTTCCCATGTATTGTGATGTAATATAGCAAGTTGGTTACGCAGTTGTCGCTCTATCTGATTGATTTCTCGTATCACTCTATTATCTTGCGTGTCGACAAAATAAGATTTTAGGTAGCAACCCCAGCTCATATCGTAAGTTTTATCTGTTTTTGCCATATAGACAGATTTTAAAGCTTTATTCAACCTGTTATTTTGTTGCTCAATTAGATCACTATTGATCAAATCGTTGATTTCTGGATTTAATTTTTCATTATTGTACGCAACGTTTCTGTTATTTTCCATATATTTATTCATTAATTTATTTGCTTCAGTTGCATATAAACTAGGTAAAGAAAATAACATTAATGCTGATAAGAATAATTTTTTCATAATATTTCCTTTGCTTGTAATATAAACACCATAAATTATAAGGTTCATGGCGTTTTTCTTATAAACCAAGGATTACAAACATCTGTCTATTTGTAAAAAGCTTCCCCTTATTTTGTTAGTTGCTTATACATGAACATGCAGCTTCCTATTGCCAAAATACCGATGAATAAAAGCAATGGAGCAAGTCCTGTTTCACAAAAACTGACCATGCAGTTTGCAACAAATATGGTACAGGTAACAAAAGCTGCAGTTGAAATCATAAAATCTTTGTGACTCCCACCAACTTTTTTAAGGAGTAAAAAGTAAGAAAGTGCACTAATGGTGTAAGCAATAACAATACCAAGTGCTGCAGTGCGTTGTAATGGCAGTTGTGAACCTTGGTTAAACAATAAAAACATTGCGCAGATTATGGCTTCAGCTAAAACTGCAACATATGGCGTGTTGTGTTGATTGAGCTTGGTGATAACCGAAGAACCAATCAGATGATTGTTTTCTGCAAGGGTGTACAGGTTCCATGAGTTAGAAAATAAAATACCATAGGCTCCACCAAGAGCAGATGAACCAATTGCAAAGCTTAAAATAATAGAAAGTTTATTTGCAATAAATTCTGAGCTAAACAATGTATGAGCGATTGATGGAAATATCTCTTGGTACGATGTCAATGATGCTAATTGTTCATAGGTGCTCATGTAAATTAAACCTTGAAATAGTCCATACAGTGCCATAATGATACCAAATGAATAGTAAACAGCTTTTGGTCCGTTTATTGATGGATTTTCGATATTACGGCTTAATGAACAAGCTGTTTCAAAACCAGCAAGGCAGTATAAAACAAGAGGGATGTTAATAATCATACCGCTGAACACAAATGAACTTGTTGTGATACCTGAGGTGTCAAAAAGTAAAAACCCGGAGATAATTGCAAATATAATTGGAATTGATTTTGCAGTTAAGAAAAAGCTGTGAATAACCATTCCAAGCTTCATATTCAATAAGTTTAAAAAAGTGAAAAAACTTAAAAGTCCTAAACACATCATTAAAGGGTTGATCGCAGTTGCTCCAGGAATTAACTGTTGAAATAAGGTTGTTGCAACAAACAGCATAAGAGCGCATGATGCAAGTTTTGCAAAAAAATAACTCCAGCAGCTTAGAAATCCAAGGTAAGCAGAATGTTCTTTTGCAAAGGCATATAGACCACCAGTTGGATAATAGTTCAAAAGTCTTCCTGTAATTGCAATCAATGGAAGCATGCAAAGACCAACTAATGGGTATAAAAGAAAGCCTGCAGCACCAGCACGAGCTGATAATAGATAGGTATTAACAAAGATGCCGGTACCAATCATAACATTTAAGTTAATAAAAATTGCTGAAACAAGAGATAATTTTTTTGACGCAGATGCTGACATTATATTCCTTTAGGGTAATAAAATCGTAATTGATGGTAGTGTAGCAATAAAATTATAAAAAATGATATCAGTTTTGTTGTGACATCAAATATAAGCCGATAGAGCCGGCAACTCCAGCATTTAAACTTTCTGCTTGCCCCGGCATTGGAATTGTCATTTTTTCTTGGCATAGAGCAATTTGTTGAGCTGATAATCCATGAGCTTCGCTGCCTACAACTAAAAATTTATGGTGCAAGTTGAGTTGATCAGGTGTTTTTCCGCCTTGTACCACAAGAGCACATAGGTGCAAAGTATGTTGTGCTGCAAGTTTATCAAATGTTGTTTGGTAAAGTCTTACGGCGGCTAAACAGCCTGCAGTTGATTGAATAACTTTTGGGCTATAAGGATCAACGCCACCAATAATAATAACTTCTTTAATATTCATTGCAGCTGCTGTTCTGATGAGCGTTCCCATATTTCCTGGGTCATGAACATCCATAAGAATAATTCCTGGACCAGTTGTTGGTAAAGGTTGTTGAGCTGGTATGGCAAAAATAGCACAGATCCCGCTTGGTGTTGCTGCTGCACTCACTTTTTCCATGACATGAGGAGCTAGAATAGTTGTTATTTTTTCATAACAAGCAATATCTTGATGAGCATTTTGATAATCTTGCGTCATGAACAGTGCAAGAGGTTTGTATAATTGTACCAGCTCATGGTATGCACGAGTTCCTTCAATCAAGAATTCTTGATGTTGCATCCGGTATGATTTTTTTCCAAGATTAATCAGGTGTTTAATCTGATCATTATGGACTGATGTAATAATTTTCATTTAAATTTTCCCATCTAAAATATCTTGACGGTACTGTTTAAGCAGTTGTGACATGTGCCATACGTTATGAATTGTTGCAAGGGTTAAGGCAACTGGCTCATGTGCTTTAAATAAATGATGCAAGTATGAGGTTGTATAGTTTATGCAGGTGTAACATAAGCATGTTGCATCGACAGGTGCAAAGTTAAATTTATGCTTACCGTGCAGAATTTTTACTGGTCCTTGGGAAGTAAATAAAAGCCCATGGCGTGCACATTTTGTTGGGTGCGAACTGTCAAAGGTGTCGATTCCCAGTGGAATGATTTCTTTAATTGCAGGTAGATCACCAATACCAAGAAGGTGGTTTGGTTTATCTTCTGGAAGTTGTGGTAAGGTGTAGCCAAGCATTGCAATCATTTCTGTATGATTTTTACCAACGCTTCCACCAACAGCAAAACCGTCAAAAGGCATGGCTGTTAACGTTTTACAGCTTAATGATCGAAATTCTTTATTAATGCCACCATGAATAACAGCATACATTGCTTGTTGTGCAGGATTTTTAAGATGTTCATCAAGTGAACGTTTTTCCCAGCGATGTGTTCTATCTAATGACTTTTTGAGCTGTTTTTCATCGATGTGGTACGGTGGCAATTCATCAAATGGAATAATAATATCTGCACCAAGATCTTTTTGAACTTGTATTGATATTTCTGGTGTTAAAATAATCTTTGCACCATCACGATATGATCGAAATGTAACACCATCTTCAGTTATTTTTGCAACTGAATTTTGAATGCTTTTCTTGCCTTTACTTTTAATTTCATCTCGCACTGTCCCGTACGCAAGACTAAAAACTTGAAAACCGCCAGAATCAGTAATAATTGGTGAGGTGCGGTTAATAAATTTATGAATTCCACCAGCAGCTTTTACAACTTCTGGTCCAGGGTGTAATAATAAATGGTAGGTGTTGCAAAACATTAACTGCTGTTCTAGTTGTTCAAGTAAGACGTTATCTAATGCTTTTAAAGTTCCGTTAGTTCCTACAGCAACAAAATTTGGTGTATCAATAACTCCGTGAGGAGTGGTAATTTGTCCAACTCGAGCACGAGATTTTTTTGATTGATGAATAATTTTAAATGAAAAATAGCTCATAAAGATCGTTTGCAGTATTAAAAGTTAATAGGTATATAACAACAGTATACCTCTTTTTATATAAATGTTGAGCAGATGAAACTTGTTTCAATTTGAAATAAACATTAACTGCGTACTATTGATTTTAATTCTTTTAAAGAGATATGATAAAGATAGTAAAAAAATTGTATCTCTTGATAGGGCGTGTCTATGAAAAAAATAGTAATAATGTTAATAATGTTTATACAGTCTTTTCTGGTGCAAGCTATTTTTATAGGAATTAATGAAAGCACGTCACAAAATAGTTTTTTGGGGCAGACTGTTAATGCTTGTTCAAATAAAAATTATAACTGTTCAAATGAGACTATTTCTGGAATTTTAAACGTCGATTTTTTTTCTCCCCAAAACTACGGCAAACAGCTGTATATTTTTAATGATTTTATCTATTGGGTCGGGGCACAAAATAAAGCTGAAGAGTATGCACATACTGTACAAAGATTTTCAGGATCGGCTCTTGATAAAAAAATGGATGATGATTTTCCTGTACCAGGAACCTATATGATTGTGCTTGGGACTTCAGATTATTTAAAAAAAATTATAGCCCCGACAAAAACTTGTCCATCTGGCCAATGGCTTATGATGGCACAATTAAAATATAATAATGGCAAAATGATTTATGCATGGTCACAAGATTCGATTTGTTTAGCCCCAAAAGATTCATTTTCGTTGCAAATTAGTTCCGATGCCGACAATACCATTCCATTTTCTAGTAATGTAACGACACCTCCTGCAGCGCCTGATGCACAAGGAATTGACTGGATGAAAGATACTGGTCCAGATGCTGCGATGTATAATAAAGCAAGCAAGTCTGCACGAAAAATTAGGTTAGTTAAAAGCAGTTAAATGATACATTGATTATATTTGTGCTTATACGGTGAATTTATATATATTTACGCTAATTTTTTTATAAAAAAGGTATTTATTTTGAAGAATAATAAAATAATAGTATCGATCGTATTGTTTTTTATTGGAGCGCAATATTATGCTGCTCAGAAAGATTTATCAATAACAGATGATGTTTATGATAATTCATCATCTTTATTGCATGATTTGCTATTAAGTGATGGCGATTATCAAAAAAAATCATTTGAAACTGATCAGGATGCAGTTCAAATTTTTTTGCAAGATTGGGATGAATTTTCTGAAAATGAAAAGGCTATAGAATTAGTTAGCCAGCTTGGCCAACCAGATAATATATTAGAGCCTGATAAAAATTTAGAATTCTTAGTTAATTTAGTACCAGATAAACAACAGGAATTGGTAGGTCAAGTACAAAAAAATTTAGAAAAAAAAGAAGAGAAAAGTAGATCGTTAAAATTTAATGATCTGCATGTCAATGCAATTAAGAAAATTCTTGAATCTAATAATATGAGTATTGATGCATTTAATGAATTAAGTCGAGAAAGAAAAATTACATTATTACTACAATTAGCTTCTGAAGATAGAGCCCAATTACCTGAAGCAGAACAAGAAGCTTTGAGCAAGCTAGAAGAACATCGAAAAAAGAAGTTACGATTGGAGAGAGAAAGAAAATTAAAAAGAAAATTACATACATTATCTCAAAATGAAGAGACTATAGGATTAGTTGGTGAGTTTGCTCAAGGAGATAATGTATTAGAGTCTGATGATAAGTTGGAATTCGTGCTTAATTTGTCACCTGAAGAACTGGACCAATTACTTGGTCAAGCGCAACAAGATTTAGAAAATTCACAAAAAAGTATGGTTTAGAAAAAAAGAAGAAAAATGGAACAAATTAAAATTTAACAATGATTTGTATGCAAATGCGATTGAAAGAGTAGTTGAACAAAATAATATGAGTATTGAGAGATTTCTAGATACTGAGCGTAAAAAAAAATTTGGAGCAGAAGCTTAATAATGAACGAGAAGAATTTAATAAACAGTATTTACATGCCATAGAATTAATTATTGATGCTGGGAAAATAGATAGAGCATCTTTTCATGCATTAGAATCTGACAAAAAATTAGAGTTACTGCTTAATTTAACACCTGAACAGTTAGAAAAATTGCCTATTGATGAGCGGCAAAATTTGCAACTGCAAGAAAAAATTAATGGATTACGTAAACGCCACAAATCAAATTACATGCAATTAAGGCCAATAACGTAATGTTTTTCAAATTTATTTGAAAAATATTATAAAGAAGTTGAGTGATTATAGATTTAATTGTATAAAAAACACGCTCTTGTATAAGCAGTAATTTATTATGCAATTTGAAAATTTAAAAGTATAAAATCCTTGAATTAATTCATGTTGATTTGGTATGATGATTTCAGTCATGAATATTCATAGTAAATAGTTTAATAAAAAAAGGGGAATACGTATGAATTTTTATAAAAATTTTTTGTATGGTTTAATTTTAGTGTCATGTATAGGTGGGTCTATTTTTGCAAAAGGCGGACATAAAAGTGGTGATACAACTATTATATTAAATACACCATCTGATGGTGCATATTATGCACTTTATAAACAGGATGTTATGTCAAAAAAAATTACTTTCTTTTATCCTGATCCAAACACTACAAACCAATATACGTTTAACCCAAAAATTAATGATTCTCAATGGTTTAATCTTGTGGTTTATCAAAATAACACTACCATTGTAAGTCGCTTTCACAATGGTAGTAGTTTTGCAAATCATCGTTATTGGGATTGGACAGTTGATGGTTTTGGTAATGAAACACTAGATCCTCGATAACAAATAATTACTATGCAATGTGATTAAAATATTCAATTTAATGGATTAATTTTAATAAATAATAAGGCTCAACAAAAATATTTTTGTTGAGCCTTATTATTTTATCTTTTTTAAAACTTAATTAAATGGATGTTATTCAAAAGGATTTGTTGCAAAACCAACAAGCTGACACTCGGGTTGAGGTTTAATCTTGTATTTTTCATAGACCATCTGTTGCATTAACTTTGTAAGGTTAATGACATCGCAGCTGGTTGCGGAGTTATTAGTTACGATCATGTTTGCATGTTGATGCGATACAATTGCACCACCAACAGAAAGTGTTCCTTTAACGCCGATCTGGTCAAGGTAATAAGCGACAAAAATTAATTTTTTTTCTGTATCAATTACTTCTTCTGGATGAAAGTTTCTAAAAAAGCTTCCACAAGTATTTTGATAAGGGTAGCGGCGGTTGCGATGGCGAACAATTTCAAGATAGCGACCTTGTGCATGAGCAATCATCAATGCATCAGGCGCTTTTCTCAGTTTGAACGTAGCATCAAGAATAAAATATTCTTTTTCTTGCAGTTTAGACTGGTCGTACCCAAACTGAAACCAGTTGGTATCGACCGTCATAATTTCTAGAGTTGTTTTGTGAATAAGTGTTGCTTGTACAATAAACTGCTCGAGCAAGAATTCATAATAATGAAGATTAATATAGACAGCACCTCCAACATTTCCAGGAATACCGCTAAACTCTTCTAGACCTAGAATCATATGATCAAAGCAAAGTTTAATAAGCGCATCGATAGATAATCCAGCACCTGCTTTTACAAATACCTGATCATCGTGCGCTGATGATGAAATAACTTCAAACGTGGTAATGTTAGGACGAATAACCAGTCCAGAAAATCCATCATCGCTGATTAAAATATTTGCACCACCACCGAGAACAAAAACTTCTAAAGCATTAATTTTTGCAAACTGCAGTGCTTGAGCAAAGGAATCAATAGATGTTGGCTCTGTATAAAATCGAGCTTTGCCACCAGTTCTAAAGGTATTTTTATCTGCAAGAGGTACATTTTCTTGGATGAAAAATGGTAGCACATGCGCTTGATTTTCAACCGTTAACATAACATGATTCCTTTACGCTTCAAATTTTTATGAGCTTGTTAATGACTATTTGCGCAATGATGAGCGAGAGTCTCTTTCGACAGTTTGTTTGGTTGCAACAAGCATTTGGCAATGCTGACTGCAACTATTACCAAGGCGTTCTATGCATGGTTGGCAACTTGTGTAATGTTTGTTACACATTGCATTTAAGCAGTTGGTGTAATCATCAGATTTTGTGTCGCAGTGCAAGCATGTTGAAAGGATATCAGCATTTGCTCGTACCGTAATACGTTCGTCAAATACATAATTTTTGCCACGAAAGTGTCCGTTTGGAAACTTTTCGATATAACGATGGATGCCACCATCGATTTGGTATACATTTTTAGCAATATCTTTTTGTACTAAGAATGCTGAAGCGCGTTCGCAACGAACCCCACCAGTACAATACATTAAGACTTCTTTATCTTTATATCGTTCTAAATTTTTTTCTACGTATTCAGGAAATTCTCTAAATGTTTTGATGTTTGGTAATTCTGCGCCGGTAAATTGGCCAACTTGCCATTCATAATCGTTGCGAGTATCAAGTACAATTAAATTATCTGGTCTATTTGTCAGTAGTTCATGAACTTGTTCAGGAGTTAAGTGTTTGCCAGTATCTTTAACCGTTACTTGGGATGGATCGACTCCAAGGCGAACAATTTCGTTTTTAATGCTGATCTTTAATTTTGGAAAAGATTCAGAGCCGCCGTCAGCAGTTTTAAAATCAATGTCTTGAAACAGTTCATGAGCATTCATCGCGTCAATATAGTTTTGGCAGGCTTGGTCTGTTCCACCAATAGTACCATTGATGCCTTCGTGAGCAAGAATAATACGGCCTGTTAAGTGTAGTCCTTCGCACAATGATCGTTGCCAATTTGCAATCTCTTGCGGATTTTGGATGTTGATGTATTTATAATAAAGTAAAATTGTTCCCATTGACGAAAGCCTCTGTTTAAAGGGTTATTAGCTACACTATAATTTCAGTATATCATGCTGAAAAATAGTCGTCTACTGACAAAATCGATATGAAAAAAAGAAAAAAATATAGAGCTTTGTTTGTATGCAATTATGGTGAGGCGTTGTTGTATCTTTCTAATTGAGATATAATTATATTTATAAGGTTAAAAACTATTCAAATTAAAAATGTCGTTGAGTTCTAAAGTAAGGAAAATTCATGAACAACTCTCAGAAAATAGTAGTTGGTTTTGGTTTAATTATGGTTCTTGTAGCTGGAGTCTATCTACAATTTGGCAAAAAAGCTGAAATTCTTGATGAACAAGGCCGCACAAGTTTGTATCAAATTATTCAAACCAATGATATTCAAGCTGTGCAAGATTGTATTTTATCTGGCAGCAATGTTAATCATGTTGATGCAAACGGCATGACGCCATTACAGTTTACCACACAGCTAAGAATCCATAAAAATAGCGGTGAAATAGCTCAATTATTGATTGATGCGGGTGCTGACACAACGCTGAAAAATGAAGCAGACTGGACATTACTCCAGATGGCTGTTAACAAACGAAATGAATTTGTTGCAGGTGCTTTAATTAAAGCAGGGCTTGATGTTAATGTGCAAGATCCAGTTGATGGTTGCACTCCATTGCATACAGCTGTGATTCAAGCGTGTACTGCAGCGATTAAAGATTATCAAGGTTTGATTAGCTGTCCTTGTTGTGTTGAGAAAATGTTTACTAAATCCTTGGCAATTGCACAGTCAGTTTTGAATGCAGGTGCTGATACAACAATTAAAAATAAAAATGGTCATACAGCGCAAGATATTATTGAAGTTATGTTTGCAACCGTAACGCTTGGTCAAGATGATACATTAGTACAACCTACTGTGTATTACGATGTGCAAGCATTAGTGGATAAACCAGAAGATTTTGATACGAAAGTGGCATTGAAATTCCAGGCATTGAGAGATATTTTTATTGCATAAACTAATGTCATAAAATTATATGTATAAAATAAGAAAGCGGTTCTTAGAAATAAGACCGCTTTTTTTATGACTAGGTTCTGTTGAGTTTTGTAGTTAACCTTTAAATTACTTACCATAAGCCTACGCTTGCGCTTTTGCGATCGTGGTGGCGGCGGCAACTATCTGATGTTTTATAAAATTTTAGCGATTCATCCCCGCCGGGGTCTCGTTTTCCGGAGTTTTTGTAAAAAACGTAGGATGTTTTTGTTATTGTTTTTTATTTATTTTAAAAACTCAACGGAACCTATATTTTTATGAAAAAACTTTTAATTAAAGATAATAATGAATTTATATAATTATTTTGTTTAACTGATGTTATATCAGTTGTTACATGAACATAGTTCCGTTCATCGATCACAATATATATCTGTGAAGTTTTATCTTCATGCATTTTTTTAATGTTAAAGAGACATTGCATAAAGTTTTTTTTAGATAGAATTAATTTGCCTGTTGTAGGCAAGCACAGTTCATCATTGGTTGCAAGATCATAAACGCTGAAAAGTTGAATATTTTTACTCTGTTTATGGCAAAAAAGTTGATTGGTTGTCCAGCATTGCAGGTAGGAGCTTTTATAAAAAGTGAGCAACTGTTCAAGACTTGTTTGGTCACTTTTTACCAGCAGTGAAAGTAGATAAAAATCATGATGCATCGATTCAGATGTTGTATAAGTATCTATTGAACTGTTTTTTGTTAATAAAATGTATTTGATGCTATTCATAATTTATTCTTTTTTAAAAAGAGGATAAGCATCGATGATGTTATTATTAGTATCAAATATCATCTGTATATGCATGCCTTGGTCAGTTATTCCCACAACAGTTTTTTGTATAATTGCCTTATGATCATTAATAATCGTAGATATTGGTGCAATGACATTGTTTGATGCTTGTACAATTTGTTCAAGAACAAAGTCTTTAGTCCAGGTTGGGTTAAAAAAAGTTGTCAGATATGGGATGTAATTTTCATGTGGAGCTGTTAAAAACCCTTGTATCGTTCCAAATTTATCAGTTTTTTTATCAAGAATCGTAATGTTTTCAGACCGCTCTAGCTGGTTACGATAATCATGGTGAAGTAAAGGGATCCAGATAGCTTTAATTTTTGACCAGTCATCAGTTGGAATAACTTTTATGATCGGATTAAATAAACCTTCAAGTTTAAATTGAATGCAGTTACAGATTACATCTGATTGATGATGAGCTATATGTGATATTTGTATAGCCGTGTGGATATGGCTATTGCTTGATTGGTTCATAGTATTGCGTGATGAAAAATGTGATGAATGGTTATCAGCATCAGATTTTAGCAGAAACTATGAAAGTTCCAACTTTTTTTTGTAAGGAACTGACTGCATACTATATATTGAGCCGGTTAACTACCTGCGCAACTTGAATAAACTGTTCAATCCAGTCGTCATTTCTATTTTTAGTTTCACAGATACATGCTAAATATATAAGTCGTATAAAAGAAAAATCTCGTAACTGTTGTTTATCAAGTTGTAATTCATCACTCAGCCGATTAAGCCTGTTTTGTAGAATATCTTGTATTGTATCGTGTAAAAGTAAAAAGTCTGTTGGGCTTGTGAGAAATGATGCTGCTTCGTAAGTAAGTGGCCCGACGCTTGCCCATGGGTCAATTGCAATGAATTCATTATCATTTTGCAAAATGTTTCTACAATGCAAATCACCATGTAATAAATATTCAGGGGTGTCTGATCTAAATAATTGACCATAGAGATTACAAGCTTTTTGCAGGAGGTGCGCTGGAATTTTTGTAAAATTATAAGAATGTAACAAAAAAAGTTCATCTTCAAGCTTTACGTAATGAGCAACTGTAAGATGTTTTGGGGATGCGTGAATTCTTTTAAAAACATCTACAAAAGCTGAGATAGCAAGGTTGTCATCTTGCGTTATGCATAAATAATCAGCGAGCGTTATATTTGATGGAATGTATTGCAAGAGTAATGCAAAATGTTCAAGATCATAATCAAGTAACTCTACCATGCCATTACCTTGAAAATATTCTAACGCTTTGCATTCATCATTTGATTGACCAATTTTAATAATTATATCTTGTTGATACAGCTCACTATATGCATGAGCTATGTAATTATTAAATACTGATGGATATGAAATAGGAGCTAACCCATGCAATTGCCATTTTTTAGTCAGATACGTAATGCTATTTTCAAGACCTATTGAAAGTTTATGACAAGATGAATCGGGAGTGTCAAAAACTATAGTATTTGAATGCTCATGACTTTGTATCATAACAATATGTAAACATAATAACATCATGCGGATATGTGTCAGAAATTTCATACATTCCAATCGTTATAATTTGATTACCTACCTTAATTTTTAGATTACTATACTTTGCTTGTACAAGATATATCAAGCGTTATATAAAATATTTTATATGCCAACCATTTGTCAAAAGTTTCTATTTGAATTATTGTGTTTGTAGATAGATGTTTAATTTAGAAATATATATAAAAGTTCATAATATGATTAAAAAATATTTCGCAATAACTTTATTAATGCTTGCAACCTCAATAGAAGTAGTTCAATGTAAGAAATTAAAATCAAATTAATATAAGGAGATTTGATGCAGTTATTTTTAGTTACTAATCTTATTGCTCTTGCATTATTTCATGGAAATGTCGATCATATCATGAACAAAGAAGAGATATGTAATCAAGAAGTCATCATGAGTGATGGTATTTTAAATTACGTAGCATCAAGGGATTTACCAGATGTTATAGAAGTTCTTTCTGATAACTATAAATGGTTAGGTTATTGTGATGCACAACATATTATAAAATCTATGAAGCTACGAACTGATGATCAGCCTGATCATGAAGTGTTTAAAGTTTTACGTGTAGAAAATAAAGTAGTTGGCTTGATAATGTATGAGTCTTATCATTTTCAAGATAGGGGTAATATTAGTCGCTTAGCTGTTCATAAAGATTTTTGTAATAAAGGTTATGCTTCTCAATTATTACAATATGCAATTGATGATATGAGATCGCATGCAATTTCTGACGTTAGGTTGTGTTGTCATCGAGAAAATGAAAAAGCTTTAAGTTTATATGAAAAAAAGTTTAATTTTCATATAAATATGCCTGAGTGGTTACATCTGAGTCTTGATTTATCTTCAATATAGTTACTTGCATGGTATGCTTTTAAACATCCAGGGATATAATTTTACGAAAAAAAACCTGCTGTGAAATTCAATTCACAACAGGCTTTTTTATTATGTACTATTATTTTTTAGGCAGTCTGATCTGTTGTTTTTAATCTGCGAGCAATTTCATCTTTAAGAGCTTGGGCGCGAGTAGATGGCCCAGGATGAGTTGGTCCATTACAAAAATCATGCCACCAGCGAAGCAATGGATTTTTTTTAGCATCTTGTTTTTCTTGTAAATCATTTTCATCATACATTTCAAAATATGCTTGAATTATTTTTCCAAGCGTTGAATCAACTTCAACAAAAGGTGATAATTCTTTATCTTCTATATTCCATAATGGGTCGACTTCTTCATTTTCAAAAAATGATACGCCTCCATATAAAGCCTCTAACTCTGCATTGTTAGCAGCAAAAGCATCAGCATTTGTTTTTTGGTAGCGTGATACTGCCATTGAAGTAAGAAAATTTCCTACTTGTTGGTAGCATTCTATGATAAAAATTCGATACGCTATCGCCATTTCAATTGAATACTTAGCTCCTAGCTCTCCTTCTGAAAATAGTTCAAATCCTATAAATCGATTTATACGAGTAAAAAATGCGCTGTTTTTGTTTGCTTGTTGTTCCAATGATTGATAAAAATATTCATTGCTTAATTCTTTGTATAAAGCTGTAGCAGCATGCAGTGAAGTAATCATTGCAAAAGTTGTTAACAATCTAACTGCTATGTCATTATGTTCAATGTGACCTGCTTCATGTAAAAGAATGAACTCATATTTTGCTAATATGAATTTTTCTTCTTGAGTGACTAAGTTTTCAGAACAGGCTTCATTGTTTTCATGTGCTACTATTTTTTTATAAATATTTTCAATTTCTTCTAAGTCTTTTTCAGAAGCATAAATGTTGTGAAACGTTGAACACCATTGCATATATTTTTTTGGAAAATTACGCCATGTTTGTAAAAATAACTTTTGTTCAAGGTGAGCTTGCGGGTATTTTTGAGTCATAGCTTCATACCAAAGTTGAGCAAAAGGATAGTCTGTTTCAACAAGGTGCTCTTCTTTGACTAAGTATGTTGTGATTGCATAGTTAGTAGCTCCATACATAGCTAACATAACTGCTGTAATTGCAGTATTTATAATGAACTCTTCTCTTGGGGTACAGGATAATTGAGAGTACTCAATCATCTCTTGTTTTGAAAGTTCTGCTTGTATTGGTAGGTAGACTAAATTAGCCCCCAAAATGAAAAATAGAAGTTTTAATTTTATTGTATTCATAGATAAGTCCAATTGCTTTACATGGTTTTTAATTTTTATGTAAAAAAGGAGTATGTTTTACCATACTCCTTTTAATTTTTATCAGACGTTTACTCAGAAAAAAAACTTATTTTTCTTCTTTGTACATAACGTGACGACGAACGACTGGATCATATTTTGATAATTCAATACGTTCAGTTGTGTTTGCTTTATTTTTGTAAGTCCAGTATCTGTGCGGACTTTCAGAACTTTTTAGTTTGATAATCTGACGATTACCTTTTTTTGCCATGGGAATATTCCTTATCTGAGCAACTATTTTATAGTTTTTAAATTCAAAATTATATATTTAATATACCTTGAACTTTATGGTTTGTCTATGGTCTTTGTAGTTGTTTTTTGTAGAAAACCCGCTGATATTTGTAGCTTAGGATCTTTTTTCGTATACTAAAACCTAAAGATAGAGAATTTTTTAGCTTAAAAGGCAACTTATGAAAATATCAGTTAACTGGATGCTCGATCATATCGCAACGCCAATATCAAAAATTGATGTCGGTCTTATTGTTGCAAAATTTAATACACGCACCGCTGAAATTGAACATTATGAACAACTTGCATTAGATGTAGACAATTTATTTTTGGTACGTATTGAGTCGATTGATCCATCAGGCTGTATCGCGTGGTGTGATGAACTAAAAATTTCACTCAAACTATCTTTCCGTAACGATATTTGTGTTGATCAACTTGTATTTATTCGCAGAGATGGCAATGAGTTTAGCTGGGAAGCTTTAAAAAAGTATAGTGCAACAAAAGAAGGTCTTTTTCCGGCAGTTGATTGTGAAGATGTTTTAGTTGCAGGTGAGTGGAAAAAGTATATCGAAGATGTTGATTGTATTTTAGATGTTGATAATAAATCAATTAATCATCGCCCTGATTTATGGGGCCATCGTGGGATTGCTCGTGAAGTTGCAGCGTATATGGGTTGGCAATTAAAACCACTTGAGTCAATGATTATTCCTGTCCCGAGCATTACTGCAGAAAAAAAAGTTGATGGATCATCACAAAAAACTTTATCAGTCGAAATTGATGATGTGAATCTTTCACCACGTTTTGCAGCATTGTATTGTCATCAAATCGAAAACAAAGCTTCCCAAATTTGGATGGCAATGCGTTTGGCTCGTGTTGATAGTCGTCCAATTAATACTGTTGTTGATTGTACTAATTATGTGATGTTTGATATCAGTCAACCAATGCATGTATTTGATGCAGTAAATTTTCCTGACAAAAATCTAACAGTTCGTCGTGCAGCATCTCATGAAAAATTAGAGCTGCTTGATGGAACTAATATTGCACTGACGCAACAAGATATAGTTGTAACCGATGGTAAGAATCCAGTAGCGCTTGCAGGCGTTATGGGGGGCAAACAAGCAAGTTTTTCAACCAAAGCAACCTCAATTATTATTGAAGCTGGATCATTTCATGCATCAATGGTTCGTAATAGCGCAACTCGTGTTAAGCATGTAACAGAGTCTTCAACTCGATTTTCAAAACAACTTGACCCCATGCAAAACACAACAGCTTTATTACGATTCCTTGCGCTTGCAAGCCAAGCAGGGGTTTTAGATGCAGTCAGTGAGCCGCTTGTTTGCGTAGGAAAAGTTGTTCAAGACAGTGTGATTGTGGTAACTCATTCATTTATAGAAAAACGCCTTGGTACCAAAATTTCATCTGAGCAAGTACGAACTTTATTAGAGTCTATTTGTTGTGGTGTCAGCATGGTAGAAAAAGAAGATGATAACATATACCATGTAACAGTTCCAACGTATCGTACAACCAAAGATATCTCGATTCCAGAAGATATTGTAGAAGAAATTGCTCGTTTGTACGGGTTTGAAAATATTGCGTATCAACGACCAGCTCGCTTGATGAAGTCATTTGATCTTTCAGTTGATGAAAAAATACGAAAAATTAAACAACATTGCGCTTTTGCCATGAAAATGCGCGAAGTTCGTGATTATCTATTTTATGATGAATCATTCTTAAAGCGTCTTGGCTGGTACCCAACTGATGCTGTTGCTATTAAAAATCCAGTTTCAGAAAATTGGAAAGTTTTAGTAACCTCGTTAATTCCTCATTTAATTAAAAACGTTGAGTTAAATAGTCATAGTCATGAACAAATAAATTTATTTGAACATAATAATATTTGGCGTGAACTTTCTGCAACCGAATCGGTAGAACGCAAAGCTTTATCAGGAATATTTTTTGGAAATGCTCATAAAGATTTTTATGATTATAAAGCCCAGCTGGTTGATTTATTTAACTCTTTAGATTTACCCGTTGTATGGGCAAAAACTCAAGGCAACATGGATCCATGGTTTGATCAATTGCAAACTGCAGATCTTATCATTGATGGTGTTAAGATTGGTCGTGCAGGGATGTTATCAGCAGCTTTTGTAAAAGGGGTTGTTAAAGGCAAAGGGTTTGTCTTTGAATTAAGTTCAGACTTAATGATTGCGTATCCAGTAGCTGCTAAAAAATATACACCATGGTCAAAGTACCAGGCTGTTTGTGTTGATATCAGCATGCTTATTGATGCGGATAAAACTGCAGACATGGTAGCTGCAACGATTAAAAAAGTTGATGATTTAATTATTAATGTAGAGCTGGTAGATTTCTTTGAAAAAGAGTCTTGGGGTGATAAGCGTTCGTTAACAATGAGGTATACAATTTCTGACTTTAAGCAAACCTTAAGCAAAGAAGTTATCGATACAATTACCCAAAAAACACAGCAAGCGATTATGAATCTTGGAGGCGAAATCCGCTAATGAATATTCGATCAAAAAAAATGTATCTGGTTGTAGCATCGTTTATTATTGCGCTTGATCAGCTGGTAAAACAGTATGTTGTCAACTCATTACCTCATTATACTCTCAATGATTATTTTGCGATTGATTTAGTTTTCAATCGGGGTATCTCGTGGGGGTTGTTGCACTCTGATAATCCAACAGTGTTTGCGTGTGTTAATAGTGCAGTACTGTTTGTCATCGCATCATTAATAATTCATAGCATTGTTCGCATGATGCAGAAAAACTGTATTATTGGTGAAGTCGTGGTCTTTGCAGGTGCAGTTTCTAACTATATTGATCGTTATTATTATGGTGGCGTTATTGATTTTATTTCGATTTCGTATCAGGACTGGTGTTTTCCAGTTTTTAATCTAGCAGATATTTTTATTGTTTGTGGAGTTGTGTTGATGTTGCTCTTACAATGGCGCAAATCATCATGAAATTATGCACATATATTGCAACATTGGGGCCGGTAGGATATCTACCTGCCCCAGGTACTATGGGAAGCTTGGCAACATTACCTTTAGTCTATGCAATTTCATCGCTGTTCATGCTTGATCAATGCATTTTTATTTTGTTTTTTTCAATTATTTCATACTTTGCGATAAAAAAAGCGTTACCATATTTTGTGTCACATGATCCATCGCACATTATTCTTGATGAAGTTATTGGATGCCTTGTAACTTTTATTGGTATAGATTTTTCTTGCCAATCATTGGTTGTAGGTTTTTTTCTTTTTCGTCTGTTTGATATTCTTAAACCTTTTGGGATTAAGAATATAGAAAAAATAGGTGGAGCATGGGGTGTTATTCTTGATGATGTTATTGCAGGTTTATTTGCCAATATAATTTTACGATTATTAATTGTATAAGCTTTCATAGATTCTATTGTTTTACGTGTGAGAAGAGTTACATACTGGAGATGAATAGGCTTGTCTTAAAAATAAATCTATGAAAGATTCTTGCTATATGATTCATCTGTATCTACAAAAACTGTACACTTTTTTCACCTATTTTATTGCGCCGCCATACTGCTTGTTTTGTAAACAATCGATGCTCGAACGGCAAGCTTTATGTTCAACATGTTTGATAACAGTCTTGCCCATTGTGCCGTACGATTTTCATATTGGTCGTCATCAAGATGTCAAAGTGTATGCAATGGCTGCGTATAAAGATCCGTTGCGTAAGCTCATTGTTGCAAAGCATTTTAATAACGCAATTCCTTCATGGTATCTTGCTAAAATGATGTGTGAACAATCAATTTTACAGTACTTAGAATTTGATATAATTGTTTTTATTCCTTTGCATTGGACTCGCTATGCTGCTCGTGGCTTTAATCAGGCAGAAATTATCGCACAAGAAATAGGTCGGCATACGGGTAAGCCGGTGATTCCATTATTAATTCGATCCAAAAAAACCCAATTTCAAGCAAGTTTGTCAGTTGATCAACGGGCAGCAAATTTGAATAATGCATTCTCTCTTAATCCAAAATATCAGCATCAGATAATCGGTAAAAAGATAGTAATTATCGATGATCTTTTTACGACTGGTTCAACGGTAAAAGCAGCAGCGCAGCTTATTTTTCTGCATAATCCATTAAAAATTACTGCTTTTGTGGTTTGTCGGGTTGTTTCATAATAAAGTATTGCAGTTTGAATATTCTTATTGGTACAGTAAGACTATATATAAGGAGCTTTGTTATGAACTATATACGTAAATTTATTGTATGCCTGATCATGATTATTTCAGTTGATAGATCGTATTGCTACAATGCTGCAAAAGTAAGAAAACTTAAAGCTGCAGCTGCTGCAAAAAATTCTAACCAAGTTTCAAAATTTCCAGCAGCTGACTTTCGTGGAATGCAGTTAGATGAAAATTTTGATGCTCATGGATTTCATATGCCTGGGGTGCTTTTCTTGCCATGCACACCAACTGATACTAATAAAGATACTCCTATGGTGTGTGTTCCAGGTCAAGCCTCAAAGCTCAAGGGCATTAATCTTGCGAGTGCTAATATTTCTAATGGATCGTTTGATGGAGCTGACATGGAAGGTGCAGACCTTACTGCTACGAATTTTAATCAAGGTTCAGCAATTGGGACTAATTTAAAAAATGCAAAAGTTTCTGGACTTCAAGCGCAAGATACAACTTTTTGTAATTCTATCATGCCTGATGGTAAAAAATGTGACGACAAGCTGAAAGTATGGAAAGGGCAAGGAGTTACTCTTGCGTGTAATTGTGGGTAATGGCACGTTGTGATTACAATAGTTTTTTCAGCGTACTTTCTAAAAGATTTTTGCAAGGATAGGCTTTTTGTGGTAATCTTTCGCAACAAAGTGTATAACTGTAAAATATTTTGATAAAGGAAGTCTGTATGATTATTTCAAGAACAGAAAAAGGTTCAGTCTCAACTTTTCTATTAGCAGGGTCGCTCTTGTTGTTAACTGGTTGTTTTCAAGATAAAAAAGAACTAAGAGTTGCTGATCAAGTTTGTCTAGCAACTGATAAAGGTGAATTGTTACTATCTATTGATGGGAAGCCTGTTTTATACGCACAAGATTTTGAAGAACAAAAAGCAATGGCAATGCAGTCAGAGCCACGCTTGCAAATGATTTTACAAATGGTTCCAGACGCAGAATATACCATGATATTTAAAAGCCTTGAAGCTGCATATGTTATAAAAGAATATATACATCGCCAAGGTATTGATGAAACGCCTGAATTTAAAAAAACATTACGTGATGCTCAAGAAGCGTTTTTGATCCAAATGTGTATGAAAGCATATCAAGATGCACATCCAATTACGGTAACAAAAAAAGAAGCTCAAGATTATTACAACGCGCATAAATCAACAATTCAAGGGCTTGCAACAGCTCCAGCTGGAATTGAAGTTATTGCTGTAAAATTTGATAAAAAAGAAGATGCTGAAAATTTTGCACAAAAAGCTAAAGATGGATCAAAAAAACATTTTGAAGCTGCAGCAAAAGAGCTAGGTCTTACTGTGTTACCAATGGTTATTAGCGACGAAAGTTATGCTGATGAAGTTGTAAAATCTGTTGCTTTATCTGCAACGAAATTTCCATCAAAAGAAGTTGTAAAAACAACTGATGGTTCATATATGGTTCTTGGTATGATTAGCAAAAAAGATGCAGAGTATCATAGCTTTGATTTACCTGAAGTTGAAAAAGGTATCACTGATATGTGTATGAATGAAAAAAGAGAAGCTGCTCAATTAGCTGACATTGCAAAATTCAAAGAAGAATTTAATGTTGTAGAGCATAAAGCATATTTTGAAAAAAAATCTGAAGCAACTGCACAGATGCACAAAGCTTTACAACAAGCGCATAATGCGGCAATGAATGCTGATCAATCAGCAGATGATGTAGAAATGATTGAAGAAGATGTTCTATTTCAAGATAAGATCTAATTATGGTTGATTACAAAAAAATATTCATACTATTTTTAACTCTGCCTGCTTATATGCAGGCAGAGTTTATGCTTTTTGATCAGGGTCATACGGTTGTAAGTGGTCCAGTTGCTGACGTTATGATTACTCATTGTGATGTGTATGAAAAACGCAGCTTGGATGGTAAGCATGTTTCGCTTAAAGATCGTATTGACATGATTATTATTGAGCAAGAAATCAAAGAATCAAAAATGCCTATCGAT
Organism: Candidatus Chromulinivorax destructor; assembly: GCF_003366055.1. Classification (NCBI taxonomy): domain Bacteria; class Candidatus Babeliae; order Candidatus Babeliales; family Candidatus Chromulinivoracaceae; genus Candidatus Chromulinivorax; species Candidatus Chromulinivorax destructor. The sequence continues at coordinate 806,433 of NZ_CP025544.1, forward strand.
GAAACTGCGCCAGAAAAATATATTGCCAATATTAAAAAAGAGCATAATTTAACTGACGAAGATTTAGAAGAGCTTGCAGGACAATGCGGTTGCACGTTGCTTGAAGTTAAGCAACTTTTAGGCGCTCAGTACATGAGAGATTTTTTACTCTGGCATAAATTTAGAGCGCATTTAGTTCCAACAGATCAAGCAATTGAAGAATATTGTAACGAGCATCCTGAAGTTGAACCAGGGTTTTGCTCTATTCTTGTAGCTTTTGTTGATTATACAGATGATACAAAAGAAGAAATTCATACGATTATCGATGATGTTGTAGCTGCAAAAATTGATACGAATGATCTTATTAGTTGGAGTGATCCAATTAAAGTTGATATGGATAATATTGCAGATGATAAGCTATTTATAAAAGATTTACAAGTTGGCCAGATAGCTGTTATTGACGATAAATCTGTTTTTGAACTTTATAAATTAGTTGAAAAACAGGATGAAAGATTAGTTCCAGTACAAGCTCGTAAAGCTTTAGTTATTGATCTTTTAAATCGCGAGATGTATGAAGATTTATTAACTAACTATGAGCAACATATGCGAGATAATGTTGCGATTATTCATTTAGTGCCGACTGAATCTGTGGCATAAATAATAAAAAATAAAAGAATAAAAAAGAGCTCATGTAAAAGTGAGTTCTTTTTTTGTAATAAAGAGGTGTTCACCTTTTGTTAAGATTTAAAAAGCCTGGTACTATCAATAGTAGAAAAAAGTTTGAAAAATTTTAACAAAAAATCCTTATGAATGTATATCTTAAAATTATTATAGTATCCTTCTTTGCTTGTAATCTTCAAGCAACATTGCTTGTTGTAAAAAAAGAAAATGATCATTTTGTTTGCTTGGATGAATCAGATAAATTAAACCACGATGCAATTGGAGATGTTTTTTTACGTTACGAATGGCCAATGGTAATAACAAATAGTTCATTAACTGAAAATGAAAAAAATGAACTATTAAGCTCAGATCAAGAATATGCCGAAGAAAAATTTATTCGTAAAAAATTACAAGAAATAGATCCAACGTATGATGTTGTTTTTATACCCACTTCATTATATGAGATGTTTGTTGTGTCAAAATACTATGATGATATGACTCATGTTGTACAAAAAATGTATGGAAATTTAACTTCTGGTGATTTTTTTAATCAATATTATAGAGTGCTTGATGATAATAATACTCTCGATCAAAATCATCAAGAATCTAATCATAATAATACCATGGATCAAAATCATCAAGAATGTAATGATAATTTTCTTTGTCAAGGTTATATGTTATACGATGAAGACAGTTTTTTAGTTCAAGATTATATAAAAAATTATGCAAATCAAGATCATACAGAATATAGTGATTGCTACATTTTTTTTAGAGACGTCTATGATTGTTTTGGTCTAATATATAATGCATGCATAAAATATATAGCATGTTCGATCACTTTTAATCAGCATAATATATATTTAGATAAAATAATAAATGATCGTGATCTGACGTACCATGAAAAGTATGAAAAAATACATTCATTATTTAAAAAAATTAATAATAAATATTACCCTGAGACGTTTTTGTATTTTAACAATAGAGTAACTCAACTATTATTTCAGAAATATCCTAATTTATCTTTATCTGCTAATGGAGATGAAATATCTAAAAAAATTGAACTGAATTTAGATCAAATTACAATGCTTTTTTCAGATAACAGACTATTAGATATGGGCATTGATTTTCATTTGATTTCTCAAGTTATGTTACTTGAATATGAAGCAAGAAAATTAAATAAAGCATTATTATTTCGTGGAACATCAAAAAAAATTCAATGTATAGAAGGTGAAAATATTACATTGATTGATTCGACCATGATTGGTTCGACTATCTATGATTACTCATTGTATACGTGTATTGAAGAAATAAATCAAGAACTATGTAGCCGTAAAGATTCTATTGAGCCTTATTCAATTTCATTTGGAAATTCATTGTTTGCAGGCTTGCTTCATGATCCATATGCATGTGCATGTAAATTTTTGAAGAATTCCGGGCAGGGTTATAGTTTATTTATTAATAAAAAAGATTATATGGAGCATCAATGTTCTGATTTATTTTATATAGCGCCGCTTAATACGATTGCCGGGTTGTTTGGTTGGGGTGAGTGGTTTCATTCTCGTTCAAAAGCTGCAATAGTAGATGGCGATCAATCAAAATATATTCATGTTCATGGTATTCTTTCAAATGGTCTTATGGATACAGCAAACATAATTTTAGTTACAAGAGATCCGTTTGAGCATGCAGAACTTTTTTCACAGTACCTCGCTGATAATATGCGTTATATAGAGCGATTTGCTGATGACTGTCGTTCTCAAGAAATGATTAATTATGCAGCAAATCAAAAAACAGCTGCACAATATTATTTTATACTCAAGACTTTGCATGAATTAGGATTTTAGTTTATGCATGCTATTGCGTATTAAATTGTTGTTTGTTTGCTTGGTTATTTATTATAATTATTTATATGAGAAATTTTTTAATCTTCAAATGAAAAAATTATTATGAAAAAGCAAACAATACTATCAGTAGTATTTTTAATTACTGGTATATTTAAAAATACGCAGGCTTCAGAATTTAAAAATATCGTCAAATCTCAAAGTCCTGTAATTGCAAATGATCATCATCAATCTTACCAATATGCAGATGGATCTGGTGTTATAAAATTAAGCAATCATAATTCTGTACGAAAAATTGATACTATAGGAAATACTTTAGATATCAAACCTGCGCACCAAGGATGGAAAGAGCTTAAGGTTGTCAATAAAGAGAATGAACTTCTAGGCCGATATGATATTAATCCTCAAGGTGAGATTTGTTATAAACAGAATGGAGTTCCTGTAGAAGATAAAGTGTTACTATTTTTCCTAACTGAGCTTGTCAGCAAGTTAGATGCAATACCTGTACCAGAAAATTTATAAAATGTATTATGATATTTTAATAGTTAAAGTTATTGTTTTTTTAACTATTAACTTGTATGACAATTCTAAGTAAAAATAAATTTAATTAATTTTTCAATAAAAAAGGATGAATTATGAAAAGTAAAAAATTAACAATGATAGCATTTTTAATGTTCTTGGCTGTTGGGTCACAAAAATTGCAAGCTTCTTCAGAATTTACATTTGATAAGCATGGAGTGGGAATTGATAGAGTTGGAAATAGATATCATAGTAATGCAGATGGTTCAGATGTGATAAAAATGGTAACAGGTATTTTACGTAAAGCTAATACTTCTGGACATGCTTTAGATTATAATGATGTTGATGCGGGCTGGAAGATGTTAAAAGTTGCTGATAAAAACGGGAATGCTTTAGGTCGATTTGAAGTTGATCCTCAAGGAGTTGTAGGTTATCCTAGACTGTTTTCTACTGATCCAGTAAAACCAATAGAAGATCCAGTTAAACAGATTTTATTGAATGAACTTGCAGCAAAATTAGATGCAATTGAGGTCCCGGCTCATTTATAAAAATATTGTTATTAAATAAAAATAAAAACCCGACATAATACGTCGGGTTTTTTGATATAAATTTACAAAATGAGTTCGTATTACTTTTTTATTCGTTACCTTGTTCACCCATATCATTTTGAAGCTGTAATGTTTTTTCAATCAAACTTGCAGATTTGCCTTTTAAGGTTTCTTTCGATTCAAAGTAAACTTTTAAAAGTGTTTGTAAGTCCATTTCTGTTGATAAAAAGTTACGATGCGTTCGTACCGGCATATCTCGAATAGGAACAATTGCAACAAGGTGCATACAGTGGCTACATGCCATTTGAATTTTTTTTACATCAACAAGATCGTGAGCACTTTTAGGAAGCTTATACGTAATTTTCACGATGGTATCTTTTAGGTGCCGTTTTTTTATTTCAGCTAATATTTGTAAGGTCTGATCTTCAGTTTCGTTTAAAATCACATCAATTTGAATGAATGGACGTGTGTTGAGTTGAATAAATTCAAATGATGTTTGTTTGTCGTCTGAAATTGAAACGACACAAAAGCCTTTTTCTTCTTTTCTTTCTCCAAAGTCGATGCGATCAATAGAACCTGAATAAACGATAGGAATTCCTCCTTCGTTAAGGTTTTGAAATCTGTGCAGATGCCCAAGCGCTACATAATCAAACGGTGCAATTGCAAGTTGCGATGGCATAAGAATTGGATCTTGGCCATAAATAGCTTTACGTTCTGAGCCAGAAAAAAGTCCGTTACTGACCGTCAGGTGACCAGCAAGAATTGCAGGCATGGTCTGATCAAGCTTTGCAGCAAGCGAGCTAATAATTGAAGCTAATGCTTCTGAGATTTGTTCGGTAATATCACACGCGTTGCGAGCAAAATAATCATCTTTTAATGCGATGTTGTGTCGATTGGGCCATGGAATTCCAACAATTTGAATCGGTCCAGATTTTGTTTGTAGGACTAACGCATCAGGTTTTGCAAATACATGCATCCCATCGATAGGCAGACTTGCAAAAATATCAAGTGAATTAGCTTTCCCAAAACTTAATGGGTTATCATGGTTACCAACGACGATAACTATAGGAATGTGTGCTTGATATAGACGTAAAAAACAGCGCATGAGTAATTTTTGTTGTGTTGGGCTTGGTGTTGCTGTTTTATAGGCATCGCCCGAAAACATAAAGAAATCGACATCATGTTCGATTGCGTAATCAATGCAGGTATTAAGAGATTTTTCAAAATCTAAAAGACGAGAATGTATACCAGTTTTCTGGTCAATTTTGCCATAATTTTCCATACCAAAATGGATATCTGCTGTATGAACGAATCGAATCATAATAGGTAAAGCCTTGAGTTATATGCAAAGTATCTTACGTAGTATGAAGTCTATCACAGAAAGAAAGAGGCACCAAGTAGATTGTACAACAGGGGCCTCTTTCTTTATTAAAAAATAATAACTAATTATTTATAAGCTATGTGAATTCTCAACTTTACCTTCATCTTTTATTGCGCCAGTAAAAAAATGAGGTGATTTTTGAGCTGGTTTTTTAATGGCATCAATCAAATGTTGATTTTTTACTTGCGTAAATGAGTTGACGACAACATGTTGACCGATGGTAGATTTAATAATAACGGTATGCGATTTAATTTTTGCATCTTCTTCAATAACGCTATGTTTAATGTAGCTGAATGCCCCAATAGTAGCATTTTTTTTAATGATTGATTTGCCTAAAATATGAGCTCCAGATTCAACAAAAACTCCTGGTTGAAATACAACATCAAAATCAATAATGACGTTGATTGTACTTGAAAATCGCACCCCATTATTCATCCAGTAGCTAATAATTTGAGAGCGTTTAATATGTTCAACAGCCCATAGTTCAGCGAGCGTGTTAACACCACGAGCTAAATCAAATGAAACAGGCGCTGTTACTATTTTGCAACCTTTGCTACTTGCAATTTGAATTAATTCAGGCAAATAGTACTCATGAGTAAATGAACTTTTTGTTAATTTGTCGATATGAGACTCTAAAAAACTTCGTTTCATAATATAAATACCAACGCTAATACAGCATTGAGAATCCATATCCATTTTTTCATCGCGTCGTTCTATAACATTTATTTTATTGTCATGAATAACCATACGGCAGTAACTATCATTTGTTTCTTCAACTGAATGAGATGTAACAAAGCTAATATCAGCATCATTTTTTATATGTTTATTGTACAACTTTTGAATCACATCAGCAGTCATTAAAGGAATATCTCCATTGATGATTAAGATATGATTTTTGTTCCAAGATTCTTTCGTTATAGCAACTGCATGACCTGTCCCAAGTTGTTCATCTTGGTGAATTGTTGCAATGTTTTTTATGGCATGACGAGACATTATGTCTAAAATTTTATCACTTTCAAATCCAGTAACCATAGTTACGGGAATGTTCATTCGTTGTAAGAGGTGAATTGGATATACAATCATCTCTTTACCACAGATTTTTTCGGTTAATTTACTTTTTCCGGTATTGAAGCGGGTTGATTTTCCACCTGCAAGCAAGATGGCTTGAAGATTTTCAGGCATGGGAACTCCTTTTTGTGAGTTAGTGTAAATTTCACACAAATTTAACGAAAGATTCTAAAAAGTATAGTGTTATTATTTCTTATAAAGCAACTCTTTTTATTGAAAAGTTAAAATAGTTTTTACGTTTCATCTTTTAATTTTTCAAATGCATAAAAATAGTTTAAAATAAAGACACCTTTTATAGATTATAATTTTTTTTAAAGCTATTGATATTTTTCAAGAGTAGGGGAATTTGATTGTGAAATTATTCCAACGTTATTATATACTATTTTTAGTACTGATTTGTGTTCCAACGTCGATCTATTCTATGGTCACAGATAATCGTTATTTTCCATGGTTTAATCATCCTTACAATGGAACAGATCATCAACATGGATGCTTAAAAGTTGATCCTTTTTTTATCACAGGTACATCTTCATGGAAAATTAAACCTGGCGTTCGTCAAATTGATCAAGAAACAGGCTTTCCTGATCTGCAAGGTGAACTTGACTATTATCAACTAGGAATTGCACTAGAAATGGATGGTAAAGAAAATCCTATTCCATCTGATTGGCGAAACGTTAACGACTTTCCTATGTTGATGCCAGGATCATTTCAAGGTCAGGGGATATCATTTGCTGGGTATGTTCCTTTAACCAAACACTTTGGAATTGGAGGAACTTTTTTGTTTTTGCGTCTGATGTCTCAGGCAAATATTCTTCCTGCTCCAACTACAATAAAACAACTTAATTTAGCAGCACCGGGAAACCAAGCTCGTCTAACACAATTAACACAAGATTTTGAAGCTATTGTGGGCACTCAAAATGGATATATTATTGAAACAGGCGTAGGCGACGTTGATTTATTTATTCGTTTTTTTGATGTGCGAGAATATATTTTTTACTGCCGAAAAATGGATACAAGCGTTGCGGTTGGTTTATTAATACCAACTGGTGTACAAGAATCATTGTATTCTATTGCATCAGTACCGTTTGGTGGAAATGGTTTTTGGGGTTGGTATATAGCGCCAGATCTTGAATTTGAATTAAAAGAAGATTGGAAACTTGGTATTGTCGCTCGAGTTCAAAAAAGATTTGCAAGAACTGTTCTCAGTAGAATTCCTATTGCAGATGAAAGCGCTCTCTTTGCTCCGGTTATAGGAAATCTGAATGTTAATCCAGGTACAACTTTTATGTTTGCGCCATATTTTGCATTAGAAGACATTCGTGAAGGTCTTGGAGCAATGGTTCAGTATACGGTTGTTGCTCATTTAGCAGATAGTTTTACTGACGAAAGAGAAGTTAAAACTCCAGCAGCAAATTTTACCAACATGCTTGCAAATAGTTCTTGGGTCTCAGAATATGTTACCGTAGAAGGTTTGTACGATTTAAGTTTTGGACAACCATGGTCGTATAAACCATTGGTTACCTTAAGTTTAGATTTACCATTGAGCCTTTTAGGTGCTCGAGGTTCAGCAAAGACCGCGAGAATTACGCTTGGATTGACAGTTGATTTTTAATATTCTTACTACGTAAAAGATAATCGATTATGAATAAAACAATGTTTTCAAGGTTTTTACCTGCAAAAAAAATATTTAGTTTTTTTTCTAATGATATTGCCATAGATTTGGGAACGGCAAATACTTTGGTGTATGTTAGAAACAAAGGCATTGTGCTTAATGAACCATCAGTAGTTGCAGTTAAAGCTAAAACAGGAAAAGTTTTAGCTGCGGGAAGAGCTGCAAAAGAGATGCTTGGAAAAACTCCAGAATCTATAACAGCTTGCCGTCCATTACGAGATGGAGTTATTGCTGATTTTGAATTAACAGAAGCAATGCTTCGTTATTTTATTCGCAAAGTGCATGATAATAGAAGAACATTGATTGCTCCTCGTATGATTATTGCAGTTCCATCAGGAATTACACAGGTTGAACGTCGTGCAGTTATTGACTCTGCAAAACAAGCAGGTGCTCGTGACAAGCCAATGACTATTATTGAGCCGATGGCAGCAGCTATTGGAGCAGGCTTACAAGTTCATGAACCATTTTGTAGCATGGTTATTGATATTGGTGGTGGAACAACTGAAGTTGCAATTATTACCTTAAGTGGAGCTGTTTTTTGCAGATCTATTCGTGTTGGTGGTGATGAGATGGATCGTTCTATCGTTCAATACGTTAAACGTAAATACAATTTATTGATTGGCGAAAGTACTGCTGAAAAAATTAAAATGACTATTGGTACGGTGATGCTTGATGGCAATCATACAGCAATGGACGTTAAAGGCAGAGATTTAATTACGGGTGTTCCTAAAACAATCTCGTTATCAAGTGCAGAAGTTAATGAAGCTTTACTTGAAACTATCGCAAGCATCGTTGATGTTGTGCATGTTGCTCTTGAAAACACACCACCAGAACTAGCTTCAGATCTTGTTGATCGTGGTATTGTTATGGCTGGAGGAGGTTCGTTGCTCAATGGACTTGACAGATTACTTGCAAAACATACTGGCTTACCAGTTAAAGTAGCAGAAGACCCATTACTATGCGTTGTTAAAGGTGCTGGTAAAGTCTTAGAAAGAATTGAATTCTTTAAAGAAGCGTTAATGGATTAATGAAATATGCAGAATAAAAAACCAATGCGACAAAAACCAGAAAAACAGGGTATTTTACTCAAGAAACAGTTTGGGCAACATTTTTTACAAGATCATTTTTTTGTAGATCAAGTGGTGAACAAAATTCCATTCGTTGCAGGAACTAACGTTTTTGAAATTGGATGTGGAGAAGGTGTTTTGACAAAAGCAATTGCGCAACAACCACTGTTGAATAAATTACGTGTCTTTGAGATTGATCCTGAGTGGGCAGCTTTGGTTACCAATGATTTAGCATCTGATGCTCGAGTGCAAGTCAGTCAGATTAATATTCTAGATGTAAATCTTAATGAACTGTTTGCGGGCGAAAAATGGATATTACTTGCCAACTTACCCTATTGTATCACGTTTCCTATTTTGCATCTTTTACAAAAGTCATCGGCTGTTGTAAAAGAAGGGGTGATTATGATTCAAGAGGAAGTTGCTCAAAAAATTTTGAAAAAATCTGGACGTGGGTACGGATATCCATCACTATTTTTTCAACACTATTTTGATTGGCAATTAATGGATAAAGTTCCACCAACAGCGTTCTTTCCGCCGCCAAAAGTTGATTCTCGTTTGTTGTATTTTAAAACAAATGAAAATCCAGTAACGATTGTTGATGAAGAAGGTTTTTGGAAATTTATTAAGATGTGTTTTTTGCAACCGCGTCGGACGTTGAAAAACAACTTACAGCAATCACGCTATGGCATCCAACCATTTACACCTGAGCTCTTACAAAAACGTGCTCAAGAGTTATCAATGCAAGATTTTTTAAACATTTGGAATGTTTTGCAAACTAAATAAGTTGAAAATAGAAAAAATAAAGAAGGTAGCCTATAAACAGGCTACCTTCTTTATTTTTTGAAAACTATCAGCTTTGTGAATTATTTTTTGCATGCAGCATAATAATATTGAGCTTTATCTGGAGAAAAGATACTGTATTTTGGTCAACCGAAGTAGTTATAGTATGATCGTTTTTTAGATTCTGTCGTAGGTTGTTGATTAACCCTTTATCGATTGTAGGTATGGTTGGGTTGTTATGACAATCTTTTTTCTCAAAGCTTTCTATAATACTTACAATTTCTTCTTCGGCATGATTTCCTGCAAGATTTCCTGATTTTTGGTAGAGAGTATCTCTGTAATATTGGCATGCAAGATCATTTTTTGGAATCGTTTGGATACTAGAATCTGGAACTAAAATAAAATTTGTTTTTTTTGTAGGGTTTAACGAAGCAACTAAAACAAATAATTGTAGAAAATTCATAAAAACCTTTATCGTAAATGTAATCTATTTTTATAAAAATATAATTTTACAATAGAATACCAGAAGATGTTTTTTATGAATATGAAATTTTTACACCGTATCGTCATCAAAAGATTCATGATGATGACAATTCATTTCTTTAAATTTATTTTCAATGTTATAAAGAAACGTAGTTAAGTTCTCTTGTTCATCGACTGCATCTTGATTGAGCATGCTATCTTTTTTTATAAAAATACATTTTTCAATAGCTTGACACGAATCAAGGTTTGCGCATTGTTTATGCATCATTACGGGGAATGAATAGAAATAAAGCATGGCAAAAATTATAGGATAGATGTTCATGAGTTTATTTCGCTTTTTTTATTCTAATTTGTGGTACGCCTGCAGCTTTGCGACCTTCACTTAACGCAATAGCAATAGCTTGTTTTGGATTAGTTACAAGAGGACCTGTTTTTGATCGTGAGTGTAAAGAATGTTCTTTAAATTCTTTCATGACGACTGCAACTTTTGCCTGCATAGTTTTTTCTTGTCCGCATGTCATACATGTATTGAGTTTGCTTGCTGTTAAACTACAAGATTCACATTTTTTTATTCGTTTTTTCACCATAATCATATTCTCCTACGATAGCTTGATTACTATTGATTTATTTTATTATAATAAAGTTTCATATAGAAAAGTAAGAGATTGTAAGAATTTTATTCTTAATAAATGGGATTCGATTATACTTTTATGAGTAGATGCATATTTCAATAAAGTTCTTCATAGGTGCAGGATTGTTCATGGAATCTCGACATAGCATTATTAATTTAGATGCTCTTGCATCAAATTTTTTAGCAATTCAAGATGCAGTTGGGTCTGCACGTGTCATGGCAATTGTCAAAGCAAATGCATACGGGCATGGACTTGTTGCATGTTCACGATTTTTGCAGCATCAAGGTGTAACTTACTTTGGAGTTGCATTTATTCAAGAGGCTATTGAGCTGCGTTTAGCAGGAATTACTGTTCCAATTTTAGTTCTTGGCGGGGTGATGCAAGAACAGATCCCGCTGTTTTTAGAATATGATATCGAAATTATGGCTTCATCGATTGATAAACTTATAGCAATTGATGCGTGCGCAACTAAGTATGGCAAAAAGGCTTGTGTTCATCTTAAAATTGATACCGGCCTTGGGCGAATTGGCGTTCGTTATACCAATGCAGAGCAATTTTTTCTTACTGCAATTTCTTTACCATGGATTGAAATTGTTGGTGTAGCATCACATTTTGCAACTGCTGATAGCTGCGCACCGCAAGATGTTGCTTACATGCGTGAACAATGCAGTAGATTTAAACAAGCAACAGAATTTTTTACTCGTCATGGGTTGCCAATGCCCTTACGGCATATTGCAAATTCAGGTGCAATTATGCAGTTACCAGAATCATATTTTGATATAGTGCGTCCAGGCATTATGTTGTATGGAGTCTATCCAAGTTCTTGGATGAGTAAATATATGCCATTACAACCAGTATTGTCATTATATGCTCGGATTGTTTTTTTTAAGGTTTTGCTCAAAGATCAAGCATTAAGCTACGGCTTGACGTGGAGAACAGATAAAGATACTCGGGTGGTCACATTGCCAGTTGGTTACGGTGATGGGTATCCGCGATCGCTTTCAAATAAAGGACATGTTCTTATGCAAGGTATAAAACATCCAATTATTGGTAATATTTGTATGGATCAGATGATGATCAATATTGGAAATCATCAAGCCTATTGCGGTGATGAAGTTGTATTAATTGGTACATCTGGGGATCAAGAAATTACAATTAATAGTCTTGTTGATTTATATGGTGGTAGTCCATATGAATTTTTAGTATTACTCAATTCACGCATTAGCAAACAGTATATAGAATCTACTGATCATGCATTGCAGTTTATATATCGTAAAGAAAAAACTTATGAGCATACAAGTTTATAAAGATATTAATCTTCAATAATTTCTGGATGGCGCTCTAAGTCATGTAATGCATAATTTTCACCAAAGCTACCCGGTAAATATTCCGCAACGGTGACAAATTTTCTTTCTAAAAAACTTCCACGTTCTTCAATTTTTTCTGCTTGCCGTTTGGTAATAGCTGCCATTGAGATAGCATGAGCTTGTGCAATACATTTTACCACTTCTAAAATATCAGCAAGTTCACTGGTCAGATCATCGATGTTTTCAGCTGTAGATACTTCGTTTGCCTCCTCGATGAGCTTGAGACCAAGTTGATGTTTATACTCGTTGTCATCAAGAATTTTAAGATGAATGATAGCTCCTTGAGCTTGCATGTTTGCAGGGGCTTTATCTCGCCATAATTTGTTAAGAGAAAATTTTCGTCGCTTCATCCTGATTCCTTGTAACGATTGACATCGTTTTGTATTTTTTGAAAACAAGAATAATTAAATTGCCTGTGTAATACAAGATTATAGATAGAAAAAGGCCTTGATGTTACACCAAGGCCTTTGAGTCAATTTATATTGAACACTCTTCATCATCAGAGCAACATGCATCTTCTGTTGTTAATGTTTGATTTTCATCTTCAAAAAGTTCAGGATATTTTTCTGATTTTTCTAAGCATTCTAAAGCTTCTTTGCTTCCATCTGGATACTCAACGTATTCAACAAGATTACGGTTTGTGTAGCTACCAAATTCGAGCAACTTTTTTTCTTTAAGCGCTGCAATTTCATCATGAGAAATGTTGTGTAAGGCTAAAAGACAGTCAATAGCTTCAAGAATATCAACGATTTCTTCTTTCATAACATCCATAGATTCAGCTTCGTATACTTCGTCAGCTTCTTCAATTAATTTAAGAGCTAATTCATCGCCGTATTCAGCATCTGTTAATGGAATTAAGTGAACAATTGCACCGTCTTGTTCGCGTTGATCAGCAAGTTTGCTTCTCCATAACTTGTTTTGGTAAAATTTACGCATAACCATAGGTATTCCTTTTTTATTTAAAATATTTTTCTTGTATATCTAAGCCTACTAAAAACTCTGGATAATAAAAATTTTTTCTTATTTTTAGTTTTATTATAAAAATTTGGTTGAGACTACTTAGGTTGAGTGAACCAAATTTTTACTATAGAGTTTTGCCCTGCGTTTTCTATGAAAACTTCGGGGGTCGGTGGGCCTGATGCACTCTTTTTTCAACTAAGAAAGCGTATAGTGGCCGCCGCTACCCATGTTTCCGGAAATGAGCGCAGCGATATTGGAGGATGGTATAATTATTTTGAATTTGGTTCACACAGCCTAGGCTTAAAAATAAAAGAGTCTTGGCAAAAAACCAAGACTCTTTTATTGACTAAATTATAAAAAATTCAAAATTGATTAACAGCATGCATCTGATTCTGTATCACATTCATCACCATCTTCAAAATCTTCTTCAAATAATTCTGGGTAGCGTTCAGGATTTGCTAAACAATCCTGAGCTTCTTTACTTTCAGCAGGGTACTCTACATAATCAACTAATTTATGATCTGTGTAAGAACCATACTGGAGCAATTTAGCTTCTTTATGTTTTAAAACTTCTTCTTTTGTGATGCCATGAATATCAAGAATACATTCGATAGCTTCGTAAATATCAGCGATTTCATCAACCATTTCAGCATGAGTTGTCGCTTCGTATACTTCATTAGCTTCTTCAACTAATTTTAAATTAATCTCTTCTTTGTATTCAGCATGAGCAAGTGGCACAACGTGCACAATTGCGCCTGCTTTTTCTCTGAGTTCAATAAGCTTGCTTCTCCAAAGCTTGTTTTGATAGAATTTGCGCATTGCCATAACTATTCCTTTTTTTTAAAAAAATTCACTGTGAAATGATTGTACTAAAATTTGGTAATCAAAATCAATGCATTCCAATTGTTTTTTTATTTAAACTTTAACAATTTTTCCTCTATGTTACATTTGTTATATAAATATTAAATATTTCATCTGCGGAGTTATCGTATGGAACATGGTCGAATAAGAGTTGGAATGGTCATTGTTATGCAGCATGATTTAAAAAGTGCTGTAGATTTTTATAAAGACATTCTTAAACTTCCATTAGTTTTTCATCTTGAAAATAAATGGGCAGAATTTGATTTAGGTTGCGTAAAATTTGGATTATGTCCTATTTCTGAAGTTCAGGATAATATTAGAACTGGAATTGTTCTTGAAGTGCAAGAAGATTTATTAGAGCTGTACGCTTCTTTAAAAGATAGCGTAACTTTTTTAAATGAGCCTGTTGTAGCACCTCATGGAATCATGGTTGGTTTTAAAGACAATGGCGGTAATATTTTAGATTTATATCAAGCAACGCCAGAAAAATTAAAAGATCTTGTGAAAGAAACAGTAAAAACGGAGTAAGTATGATGAATGATAGAAATATGAAAACTGAAGATGCACGTTGTAATGAAAATGCATGTGATGCGCCTGTAGCATGTAATTGCCAAGGTCTTTGTATTTGTGATGATTTTATGAATGATGCTGAAGTTTTTGCATGCCAAGATTGTTGTTGTGAGGAAGATAATTAAGAGTTTTGGCAACGATCATTTTTTGTTGTAACAGAAAGCTTTTTTTATTTCTTCTCAATATAAAAATCTGAGTCAGCTTCTGTCAAATATTTGAGTTTTTACTAAGGTAAGATATACTATTTTTAATAGGTGTCTTACCTATTTTTACATCTATGTCGATCATTTTTATATATAATTTACCACATTTTTTATTTTTATGAGGAGATCATATGTTTCAAAAATTGCGTCCACTAGGCAATCACGTCTGGGTTGAGCTTATTGAAAAAAATGAGAGAACTCAAGGCGGTATATTTATTCCAGATTCAGCAAAAGAAAAAACACAAACAGCGACAGTTCTTGCCGTTGGACCAGGCAAATTATCTGCAAACAGTATCTTAATTCCTATGCAAGTGCAGGTTGGCGACGTTGTATTCTTTGGAAAATTTTCAGGAGTACCAGCTGGCGATAAATTTATGATTTTAAAAGAAGAAGATATTTTAGGGATTGTTGAAAGATAAGGGATCAGTACATGGCAGCTAAAAAAATTCTATTCGGGCAAGAAGCTCGTACAAAAATATTACGTGGCGTTGACATTTTAGCAAATACTGTAAAAGTAACGCTTGGGCCAAAAGGTCGTAACGTTGCATTTGAACGTTCATTTGGAGCACCTTTAATTACTAAAGATGGTGTTACGGTTGCAAAAGAAATCGAATTGCAAGATAACTTAGAAAACATGGGCGCACAAATGGTTCGTGAAGTTGCTTCAAAGACTGCAGAAGTTGCAGGTGATGGAACAACAACAGCAACAGTTCTTGCGCAATCTATTTTTAACGAAGGTAACAAATACGTTACTGCTGGCGCTAATCCAATGGAATTAAAGCGTGGCATCGATAAAGCAGTGGCAAAAATTGTTGAAGCATTACAAGCAGTTGCAAAACAAGTTACCAGCAAAAAAGAAATCGAACAGATTGCAACAATTTCAGCAAACTCTGATGCACAAATTGGACAACAAATTGCAGACGCAATGGAACAAGTTGGCCAAGATGGCGTGATTACGGTTGAAGAAGCTAAAGGTATGGAAAGCGAATTGATTGTTGTAAAAGGTATGCAATTTGATCGTGGGTACCTTTCTCCATACTTTGTGACAGATTCAGAAAAAATGGAAGTTGTCTTACATGATCCAATGATTTTGTTATATGACAAAAAAATTGCAAACATGAAGTCGATTGTTGCAACACTTGAGTCAGCAGCTAAGTCTGGTAGAAGTCTTTTGATTATTGCAGAAGATATCGAAGGCGAAGCGTTAGCAACATTAGTCGTGAACAAAATTCGTGGGACGTTAAAAGTTGCAGCAGTTAAATCTCCTGGATTTGGCGACCGTCGCAAAGCAATGCTTGAAGATATCGCAGCGGTAACAGGCGCAACGGTTATATCTGAAGATGCTGGCATGGCGCTTGATACGATTATGGACCAAGATCTTGGACATGCAAAAAAAGTAATTATCACCAAAGAAGATACCATTATTGTGCAAGGTTCTGGCGATGCAGCAGTTGTTGCAGGTCGCGTGATGCAAATTCGTGCTCAACTTGAAAATACAAGCTCTGACTATGATCAAGAAAAACTGGTAGAACGCTTGGCTAAATTAGCTGGCGGCGTTGCGGTCATTAAAGTTGGTGCAGCAACAGAAACTGAAATGAAAGAGATTAAAGATCGTATTGAAGATGCTTTAAGTGCGACACGTGCAGCAGTTGAAGAAGGCATTGTTGCTGGTGGTGGCTGTGCATTGTTACATGCTCAAGCATCATTAAACTACTTACAACTTGTAGGCGATGAAAAACTTGGTATGCAAATTGTTCGTCGTGCGATTGAAGAGCCGTTACGTACAATCGCTGCAAATGCTGGTTTTGAGCCATCAATTATTGTAGAACGTATTCGCCAAGAAGGATCAGGGTCATTTGGCTTTGATGCAAAATTAGGTGTGTATTGCAACTTAGTTGAAGCAGGGATTATTGATCCAGTCAAAGTAACTCGTTGTGCGTTGCAAAATGCTGCATCAATTGCAGGGTTATTGTTAACAACAGAAGCGGTGATTGCTGATATTCCATCAGATACGAAAAAAGAATTATCAATGCCGCCAATGGGTGGTGGTATGGGTGGTATGCCTGGAATGATGTAATCTGTATAAGATTAAAAAATAAAAAGAGCGACTTGAAATAACTTCAAGTCGCTTTTTTAGTGCTCTTGATAATGATACAAGCAAGGCTTATAGTTGCTAGCAGGATCTTTTTTTTGTATAGTTTTATCCAAAATTGGTACTATATTCAAACGCAAGGGTCTCATATGAAAAAAATATGCATTATGTTATTAAGTGGATTATTTTTTATTGGTAGCCTTTCATCTATGGATGATTCGCAAGAATATCTCAGTATTCAAAAGCGCATAGAAGAGTTACATCAAGAGCTTAATGAACTGAATGAATTTGATATAGGTAATCAAGAAAGAGATGAACATGAAACTGCAATTATGGATGAAATACATACATTACATGAACAGATGCATGCATACCAACAAGCAAAAAAACAACTTAAAAAATAATTGAGCAGCTACACAGATTAAATTATTATCGGGGATAAGAAAGTGCGATAGGCAGTTTTTCATCCCCGATTCTTTTATGCAAATAGATTTGTTTTAGATGTTGTCTGCTGATTATCTTGAGTTAAAGATGAGCTTTCATTAATTTTTTTGTTATTTTTAACAAATGTACCATTTTGATTATATATTGATCAATCTAAACTTATAGTATTTGTACTTGTAGTCATTCCATTTTTGCCAAGAACTTCTTCTATGGCTACATTTTGTGACGGTTTATAAGATATTAGACTTATTGCTTTTTGCTTATTCATGTCATATTTTGTTGTGAACGCAGCTTTTCCATTGCTATCATACGTTGTTATAAGTCTTGTGCCATCACTTAAATCAGTTATTATTTGGTTGCTATTTTTGAAATCACCTCTTTCAGGTTTTGACTGATCTATTACTATACTACCCGGTTTTTTAAAAGTATTTATGATATTATCATTTGCATCTAATATTCCTTTGTCTTTAGCAGCTGATCTACTAATTGATAAACTTTGCTCTTCACTGTCAGTTAAAAATTTTTGTTTAAATTTTTGTTTAAATTGTTCTGCATCTTTAAAGATTTTATTTGATCCATCTTTAGACTTTACAGTTATTGTACCATCTGAATTATATTGTATATCGCTATTTGCTCTTGGATTTGCAGGATTAGTTATATTTGTTGATATAGGTTTATTATTTTTGTCGAAATATATTCTAACTTCTGAACCATCTTTTAATACTGATTTTGTCATGATTGGACCATCAGACTTATATTTTTTTATATTAGAAGGGTCATAATTGTTAGCTTCTATTTCACCATTTAATGAATCTTTAGGGATATTTAACATATCTAAAGTCTGACCAACAAAATTATCTATTGGATTTGAATCTGGCGCTGTAGTAGAATCTTGTTGATTAGATACAGTTGTTGAATCAGCATCTTTACCTTTTATTGCTCCTGTTGTTTCTGATGATGGAAATAAATTAGATGTTGTTTTCGTTGCTTCTGATGCGGATATACTTGTTGCTTGAGAAGAAGTATTATCTGCTTCTGGTTTTGCAAATGAAAATGCATTGCTTACGGTAGATACTGCATTAGAAGCAGTTTTTGAAACAGCTTGCATTCCTTCTTTGCCTCTTTTGTATACATAATTCATTTTGCCTGCTAGGCCTGTTTTTTTTGTAGCTGTTGTATCAATTGGAGAAGAAGCCTGACTATCTTGTCCTAAATTTATACCGCTTTGTGCTGGATTAGCTTCTTGAGTTTGCGTCTTTTTTATACCATTTTTTGAACTGTTATCTTTATTTTTTAAACTATCTTGGTTTATTAAATTTTTTTCCTCTGCCGATGGCTCTTGTTGTTTGGATCCAGGTTTATTTACTTCTTTTACTCCCACTTCTTTTGATTTTACATCAACGTCAGGTAGTGAATTAATCTGTTGATGCAAGCCTAACGTAAGTGCAATACATACTGCTATTTTAAAATTTTTCATTTTTAATTTTTTCATGTAAATAATAAAATTTATATTATATTTTAGATTAACTATAAAAAATACATCCATGGTAAGTAAATAGTTTTTACGCTTTTGCTGTAATTAAAAGTTATTTGTAGCGTGTTTTTAAATTGCAAAAAGAGAATGAAATGTCTGGTTTTAGAAGTAATGGTGTCAGGCTGTGAGAGCAAATTTAAAAATTAAAGTACAAGCCTTTTATATCGCTTTGCCCATTTCCTGAATTATTGGTGACGAAGGCCACATTACGTTTTTTTAATGAAAAACTACGTCAATCTATGCAAAAAACGAAGCAAACTTTGAGAAATTAAACCTGGCTAAGATTTAAAAAGAGTGCATCAGGCCCACCTGCCTCCCGACCCCCGAAGTTTTCATAGAAAACGCAGGGCAAAACTCTATAGTAAAAATTTGGTTCACTCAATCTAGTTTCTTTATAGAAAAAGACTATGTTTGCTATAAAAGAGATATTGGGTGCAAAGATCAAAAAAATATAGTATAGAAATCGTAATATTTAAAAAAATAAAAGAGCGACTTGAAGTTATTTCAAGTCGCTCTTTTTATAAGACTTTATCATTATCTAAATAAAGCTCGCATCTCTTCTGTTTCAGCTAATTCAAGTGGAGTTAATTGATCAGTTACATCAACAATTGTTTTATCAGCTCCTGCATCTAATAATAATTTTACAATTTCTTTATAATTTTTTTTTACAGCAGTATGTAATGCTGTTCCGTAATCATCGATACCACAAATATTAAGATCAGTAGTTTTGTTTTGTATTAAAATTTTTATCGTAGCAAGACTTCCAAAATTTACAGCTTCATTTAAAGGTGTTATATGAGCATTATTTGTAAGGTTTGGATTTGCATGATACTTTAATAAAAGATCTGTTGAATATGGTAAATTCCTTAGAGCTGCAAGAAATAATGGAGTTTCATTTTCATCATCTATTTGTGTATTAGGCTTAGCTCCTGCTTGTAATAATTTTTCTAAGATAAATTCTCCACTGCTTTGAGCGACATATTCTAGGCTAGCTTCAAAATCAATACGCTTAAGTGTGGTGTATAATAAATTATAATCCGTTGTATTTCCTAAATTTGGATCTGCACCAGATGATAATAATAGATTAACTATATTGAGATTTAAATCTTTAACAGCTTGCCATAATGGAGTAAATCCTTGTTCATTATCATTATCCATTATTGGATCGACATGGGCATTTTTATTGAGTAAAGATTCAACAATTACTGATGATTTACTATGCTTGACTGCTGAGTGTAAAGGAGTAATTTTTTTGTTATTCGCGATATTTACATCGGCGCCTTTTTCAAGCAAGAGTGCAATAACAGATTTATTGTTATTTATTACAGCGCGGTGAACTGGAGTATTTCCTCGTTTATCTTGTATATTGATATCAGCTTGTAGGTCTAACAAAAATTGTATCATTTCAATATTATTGCAGCTTATCGCTTGATGCAGTATGGGTTTATCATGATTTTTTTTAACATTAACCCAGAGTGGAATGATATTGCGCATGAATGTACCACGATGTTTAAGAACATACTGAAAAAATTTATTTTGTTCATCAGCAATAACAGCATGATTTCTTACAGCATATTCAAGTGCCATGCAAAATGGATCTTTCATTTTGTTTATCATAAGATCTTCTGCTGTGCCTATAGCTGTGCCAAAATCATTTCTATGTACATTAATAAAATCATGATCATCATAATTATCAAAGTATAATTTTTCTGCTAAATAATCATGAAATGTCGGTATGGATGAGCGTGAATAATACATACGTAAAAGTTTAAAGCCCTCATCTAGATGACTATATTTTTTAACAGATTGTTTAATAAATTCAGCTCGGGATAATTCAGTTATTTCTTCTTGCTCTATTTCTGCATCGAGTTTTATATGCTCATGTTTTCTTTTTTGCCCAATGGTAAGATGCATTTGGCTTGTTAAGGTTATATCTGTTGCAAGTGTCAGTATAGCTAAGCTTATGATTCGTATGTGTTGTTTGTAATGCATGGTATATATAGTTTAAAAAGTAAGTAGGTTGTAAGATTAAGATACTTTGTCGTATAGGTTTAAAGCTACATGGAGCATAGTAAAAACTTTTATTGTATTAGGATATCATGCTATTGTAATTTTATATAAAATTAATTTTTTACACAGAAAGAAATGTATATGAAGTTGAGTTCGTTTTTTGTACTCAGTATATTGTTTTTCACTGTTATATATTCAATGCAAGATAACCAAATAAATGAAGCAGATATTGATGAACAAATAATACGTTTGCAACAAAGTTTACGTAGTTTACAATTGCATGAAGGTATAAGCAATCAATTGCAAGATGCTTTGTCAGATGAACTTAAAGTTGAAATAGAATATTTTGAAAAAATTAAAAAAGAGCAAAAACAACGCGCTGATTCTCCTGATGAACAAGAAAAATCAAAAGATACAGTTGATGATGACATAGATTTTGATAATGACTTTGTTTATCATGTTAATTGAATATAAAGAAAGGATTTACTTTCTTATTAAAAAGTAAATCCTGTTTTAACCCATCCACCCCAATTAGAAAGTGCAGCATTGTTCTGACACACTTCCATAAAAAGACCAAAATTTGCAAAAAAGCTGTAATAATCAGTGTTTTTACCATAACCAATTGAACTATAGACTCTATTGATAATCGTAGCACGGCCTTCACCTGTTACAAGTGTTAAATCTCGAGCTCTAATATACACATTTCCACTCGGATTTTCTGTTGTTGCTACATCGGGTACGACATAATTTATCGTAGATTGACTTGCTGTTTGAGGTGTTTGCAGCACGCAGTCACCATCAAGGTTTGCGATTCCATATCTGTTGTCTGTCCAAAAATTATCACTATTAATCGTAATTTTTTCAGTGTCTTTTCCCCATAATTCATAACCAATTTCAGCAACCGAATCTTTAAATTTTAATCGAAAGCCAGTGATAAAGTTAATGATATTAAAAGGTTCTACTAAGCAATTTCTTGTAAAGACATTAACTCCAGGAACAAGATCGCCGGTGTATCGATCATATAATGGTAAATAGCGTGAATACGGTTTACCTTCTATTTCAACTGTTCTGTTTTGATTGTTACTGAACAAAAACTTATTTTCAAGCCCAATATACATACAAATACGGCTTATTTCATCTTGAGAGACTGACAATGGAAATTGAAAGGTGATGCCAGATCCCATAGCAATATGCCCATTGTATCCAAGCATTGGTTGAAATAAAGTTTCGTTGGTAACAGATGCTGCTCCTGGAAACATGACAAACGTAGTTGTTGCAATCTGTATGTCATCTTCACTTTGGTATTTTGTATCGAACTGAAATTTTACAACGGCAACTGACGTTTTTTGTTGAATGTTATCATCAAGTATAAGATTGCCCCACGATTCATTCATTGCTGGAGTAAATGCTTGAAAATTGCCACCTTGTAAAGCATTTAAAATTTCTTCATTACCCGAAAATACGAGTTGATTTTTTACATGTACAATAGGTAAAGAAAAGCCAAATGACAATGCTCGTAAAAATGCCATATCGCAAAATTTACTTAAATCTTGATTAAATCCAAGTGTTATGCCGTATTGAGATTGTTTTGGAGTTAATGAGTAAGAAGCAGATGTTTCTGTTGATTCAGGAATACCAAGCCAAACACCCAAAATATTGCGGGTAAAAGATTCTTCGTTAAAAGGAGCTCCTACACCACTTTGCACAACAAGTAAGGGTAGACCATCGAATAAAAAATATTCTGAACCGTTCGTTGGGTTTGCAAGCGATGTTTGTGCATAGGGATAGGCTTGTAATGCAAATCCATAACTTTTTTTATTATAGACAATGTTATGCCAGGATGCTTGATCCATTCCAAAGCTTCCATAGATTTCTTTTGGGAACATAAATGTCTGATTGGTGTAGTTATTAATTGCATGCAGGACAGGTGCAAAAAACAAGGTTATAAAAAATAGAATTTTTTTCATTCATGAATCCTTTGTGGATGCGTATCATTATTTTTATTGCTATGGATACAATCTCGATAACCAGTCTATATCAATTTTATAAAAAATTATAAGTTTGATATCGGCTGCTTCTATTATTTTTCTTGTTTTATAAAAGTTGATTGCTTTATTCTTGGTGTGCGATGCTTGTAAAGTTGCACTCATGTAAACCATAGTAACCAAATTTTTATATAATATTTTGTTGTATGTTGTATAAATTTTTTTGAAATAGTCAGGTTACAGAAAAATATTTTGCAGATCAGCAGAGCGATATTATAGGTGTTTTATATTTTTATATAGTATAGGCCAAAGGATTCATATGCGTTTAAGATTTCATGTATTCCTATTTGTATTCTGTTTATTCCCACTACCTATGCATGCGCTCAAGATTAATTTGGGAATGATTTCAGTTGATTGGCAAGAGATACAAGATAATCCACTGACAACGTTATCAATAGTATCTGCACTTGCAGCAGCAAGCTACGTAACGCAAGAGTATTGGGTGCCTATTGTGCAAAATTATATCAAAAAAAATGAGCAGAATCCGACCATTATTTTGTATGAAAAAGACCAAAAAAAAGATGACAATAATGCTATGGCTAAATTTCAAAATTGTCGGGCTAAAATTTATTTAGCTGGGCAAGTTACGACAACGTTTAAAGATGTTGCAGGTTGCCATCATGCAAAAAAAGATTTTGAAGATATTTTAAATTTTTTAAAAAATCCCAAAGACTTTCATGAGATTGGCGCAAAAATTCCAAAAGGGGTGTTGCTTCAAGGTCCTCCAGGTACAGGAAAAACATTGTTAGCAAAAGCTTTAGCAGGCCAAGCTCAGTGCCCATTTATAAGTATTTGTGCATCAGAATTTATAGAAGCATTTGTGGGAATTGGAGCAGCTCGGGTTCGAGATCTTTTTGATAAAGCTCAACAGTTAGCACCATGCATTATTTTTATAGATGAATTTGATGCTATTGGTAAGGCTCGATCATCAAATTCACAAGGCGGAAGTGATGAATATGCTCAAACATTAACACAGTTATTAACGTTAATGGATGGCTTTGATCCGGTAAAAAATCCAATTATTGTTATTGCTGCAACCAATAGAGCAGATGTACTTGATCCAGCTATTGTGCGTCCTGGAAGATTTGATCGTAAAGTAGAAGTTGGTCTACCTTACCTGCAAGATCGTATTGATATTTTAAAAGTGCATTTGAGTCATGTAAAGTGTAGCGATACTATTGATATCTCGTTATTAGCAACAAGCACTTCAGGTTATTCTGGGGCTCAATTAGCTCAATTAGTTAATGAAGCAGCAATCATTGCCGTAAATCGTTCAAGTAAAATTGTTGAAATGGATGACATTGAAGCTGCACGTGAAAATATTACGATGGGACGAGCGACAACCGGGATGGTCTACAATGAGTTGTATGTTAAAAAGACTGCGATCCATGAAGCTGGTCATGCAATTGCAATGATTTATCAACCAGAGTTAGTTGATCCTTTGTATAAAGTTTCTATTGTTCCACGAGGAGGAGCTTTAGGAATTACCAGCCAAATGCCGCTTGGAGAATGGTATGGTTACAGCGATGAGCAATTTAAAGCACAGATTATTATGCTACTTGCAGGCGGAATTGCAGAAGAAGTATGTGGACATGGTCTATACACAGGCAAAGCCAATGATATTATGAGAGCTTATAAAATTGCTTATACCATGGTTGCTTACTATGGAATGTCAGATGAATTAGCTTATATCTCTTATGATGCTTTTGAATCTCAATTACCAGATAATGTTACAACGCATATTCATGCTCAGGCTAAAAAAATTGTTGATTCCTGTTATGTTGCATGTAAAGAATTAGTAATAGCTCATATAGAGGAAATTGAACAGCTTGCACAAGCTTTACTAGAAAAAGGAACAATTTCTGGGTACGAAGTTTATGACATGTTTAATTTACCAAGACCATCTAATACTTTGTAGAAACTTATTTACAATAAAAAAACAGAGGAGTGAGTATAATCAAATCTTAACTCCTCTGTTTTTTTACATGCTTAGTTGTATGAACTAAATTTAGATGTGCATAAAAACCTACGATATCGCTTTGCTCATCTCTAAAAGCAGGTGTCGCGGCCCTTACTTTACGCTTTTTCATCTAAAAAAAGAGTGCATTCAGGCCCACCGGCTAGCAAATTCCCGGAGTTTTTATAGAAAACGTAGAACAAAACTTTTTCGTAAAAATTTTGCTCACAAAACTTAATAATGTATAAGTAGAATTTTTATTTTTATATATTATTACATTTGTTTCCCATTGTGCGTTTGTAGGCGTTGCACTTGTCTTAAAATTTCAATCTGTTATTATTTTTCTATGGATTTTAAAAATCATAATAAAAATTAAGGTTAATTTCATGAGTGCAACAAAAAAATTAATTTCATTATTTTCCTTGATAAGTGGGCTGATTTTTTTAGTAGAGCCGCTTGATGCAAAAATGTTTGATATGTATGATCGTTCAGGAGACTTAACGACAACAGGGTTAATCATGTATAGTGCAGTGGGAGCTGCAATTGCCGCTTTATCTTATGATATATATACAACATATTACATACCAAAAAAAGATAGAGAAGCAACATTTACAGATAACTTATTACTTGTTGCTGAAGATCATCGCCAATACTTACAATCTCCTGATGCAATCGAAGATGCTTTTAATATCCTGTACAATGTTGGATACGGAGCTCTTGTAACAGGTGTTTCAGCGATGGTATGGAAAATGATTGATGAAGAAGAAGTTAAAGTCGAACTTTTTAATGCTGGAGACATAAAAACAAAATTTTCTGATGTTGCCGGTTTAGATGAAGCTAAAGAAGGCATGAAAGATATTGTCGAGTATTTAAAACATCCTGAAAAATATAAAGCTATCGGCGCGCCTGCTCCAAAAGGTGTTTTAATGTATGGTGGTCCAGGTAATGGAAAAACTTTATTAGCACGAGCTGTTGCAGGAGAAGTTAACTGTTCATTTATTAGTATGGCAGGCTCTTCATTTGTTGAAATGTATGTTGGTCTTGGTGCTCAACGTGTTCGTGATTTGTTTGCTCTTGCACGACGACAAGGGCCATGTATTATATTTATTGATGAAATCGATGCATTAATTACCAAGCGTAATAGTAGCGATACTGAGCAAAATCAGACCGTTGCAGCATTTTTAGCAGAGGTTGATGGTTTACAAGATAATAAATACCCAATTATTGTTATTGGTGCAACAAATCGTCTTGATGCAATTGATCGTCCAGCTATTCGTCCAGGACGTTTTGATCGTCATATTGAAATCACAAAACCAAAAACTGAAGATAGAGTGCAATTATTAGGTATGAATTTAGCTAAAGTAAAGCATGAAACGTCTGTTGATATTGCAAAAATAGCTGACATGACATCAGGTTTTTCTGGTGCAGAATTAACTAATTTGGTTAATCAATCAGCTTTACTTGCAGTTCAACAAGATTGTAAGGTTGTAGAAATGCATCATCTAACACAAGCTTTTGACACCATAAAAGAAAGTATGATGACAACGATTGATGCGTCATTCAATCTTGATATTGCATATCCTGGAGATATTACAACAACGTTTAAGGATATTGCAGGGCTATCTCATGCTAAATATGAAGCTCAAGCACTTATTGATTATTTAAAAAATCCTTCAAGCTATAACAATCGTGGAATTAATCCGCCAAAAGGAATATTGTTAGATGGCCCTCCAGGGAATGGAAAAACGTCATTAGCTCGTGCTATAGCAGGAGAGGCTAATTGTCCATTTATTAGTATTTCTGGCTCAGGATTTGTTGAAAAATATGTAGGAACAGGTGCAGCTCGCGTCAGAGAACTATTTGAAAAAGCTCGTAAACAAGCTCCATGTATTATATTTATTGATGAAATTGATGCGTTGTTGTCAAAGCGTTCAGATAGTGATGGTTCTGGTGGCCAAGATGAACGCAATAGTACCATTGCAGAATTTTTATCACAAGTTGATGGCTTAAAAAATAATAAAAAACCAGTCATTCTTATTGGTGCAACTAATAGACGCCAAGCTCTTGATGAAAGCGCTATTCGTCCAGGAAGATTTGATCAAAAAATTCATATTTCAAATCCATCACAGCAAGATAGGCTTGAAATGTTACAAATCAAGATGAAAGATATTAAAGTTGAATCTGACATTGATCTTCCTTTTATAGCTGAAATGACTGAGGGTTTATCAGGAGCAGATATTGCACATCTTATTAATGAAGCAAATCGTTTAGCAATGAAATATGGTGCTCAATCAATTTCAATGAATATTTTAGAGCAAGCTACAGAAAAAGTGAAAAACGGAGAAGAGTTCTTTGTTTATCAGTTAAGCAATGAAGATAAAAAAATAATTGCATACCGCAAGGCAGGAAGAGCTTTAGGCATTATTTCTGAAAATAAAGACGTCGTAAATAAAGTTTCTATTACACCTCGTAGTAATAGTTTAGGTTTAGTCAGTTCTTCTTCATTACAAGAATCTATTATGCATCAAAGTGCTAAAAAGAGAGCAGAGATTCGCATGTTATTTTGTGAGCATTTAGCAGAGCAAAAAATTTCAAAACAAGAAGACGCTGGTCAATCAAATGATCTGCAACAAGCACATGCAATGGCTCTTGATATGATTCATATGCATGGCATACCTGATAAACTTGCTCAAGTTGGCAATAAGCTGAAAAGAAAAGAAGATGTTGCGGCTGAAATTGTTGAGGAAGAGTATAAAAAAGCTCAAATTATTATTAATAATAATAAAAAAGATTTAGAAAAAATTGTGCCTGTTCTTCTTGAAAAAGAGACTCTTTCAGGCCAAGAATTATATGATTTGCTTGGCAAGAAAAAACCAGTTAAAAAAGATGATGAAGAAAATATTTTTAATAAAAAATAGAAAAAATATGCACATGAAATGTAAAAAAATAACTTTGTGGATGCTTGTATGTGGTATGATTTGTATGCCTGTACAGCAAATTGATGCTGGAATAAGTAACAATACTTTAAAAGCAATGATTGCGATGGGTGTAGGCGCGGGATCATTTTTTTCTTATATTTTATATCAAAATTATAGTGAGCTTTGTAAGGAATATTTTCGATTTCAGATAGCATCGCAAGATGTTGTACATGATGAAAATGAAGAAGAAGATACTGAATTCAGTCGTCTTATTGATGATCTTACCGTACAATTTAAAGATGAAAATCTTGCAGATGATTTTGATATTCGCATTATTGCATTGTATATCCAGATATGTCCTTTAGAAGAATGTAAAGTTTTTGTTGATGTGATAAAATATATAGCTCACACCCATGCAGAGCCTATTGCTATGAAGCATTTTACAAAAGCTGCTTTGATTTTTCAAAGTAATTTTCATGATGCAAATTTTGAATATCAAGAGCAAGCATTATTAGATAAAGCATATCACCAAGCTGCTCACGCAGTAGCTGTTATAGAATTAATGAATCAAGATATTGCATTGTATAATGTTTCTCTTTCGTTATCAGATGGAATAGACAATGGCTTTATATATGTTCCAGTCGTTGATAATATTTCACATGAACAGCATTTAAAATTTATTGAAAATTCGGTTCTGTATTATTTAGCTGGTGGCATAGGTCAGCAACTTTGTAATGTTTCTCCATCACCTCGATCAAATCGATATGGTGACATAAGTAAATATAAAGATCGTCCTGATTATCAATACATTGAAATGGTAACTCGTATGTCGGTTCAAAATGATTTTGAACTTGCTCAAGAAATGGCAACTACTTTGTTACGTATTAATTTGCTTAAGGCAGGTAAGATGGAGGATGAAAATTTAATAGTTGATTCTCAAATTTTATGGAATTATATGGTATCATCATATTTTAAAGTACATGCAGTCTTAAAAAAACGTACTGATAAAATTGAAAAAATAGCACAACTTCTCATAAAACAAGGCTGTGTATCCGCAGATGAAGCGTATGCAATTTGTGGCAAAAAACGTCCTAAATTTTATTTTGAAAAAGAATAATTGATACAATACAAAAGATTTAAAGAGGCTTCAAGCTTTAAGGCAAGAAGCCTTTTTTAGAGCAAAAAACTTATTTTTTTACGATTTGTAGATCAATGAATCACTCCTTTTCCAGGATCTTTAGCTCCTTTTACATGTATACCGTGTTGAATTTTAACATTTTGTTTGTTCATAAATTTTTGTGCAACTACGTAGACAACTCCTGCAGCAAAAACAACAAGAGCTATTGATTTGATTATTTGTTTCATTCTTAATCCTTACATGATTTGGTAGTATATTGATTTTTATACAAGTATTGAAAATTCAAGATAGCAGATACAATATTTTAGCAATAGGTAAGGTGAAATCGTCACGACTAAGCATGAATTAAGAATTAGATTTTATGTACTCATAAAATTTATAAGATGTGTTGAGTTAAAAACCAAAGTTAAATATAAGAAAAATTCTAAATAATCTCAGTAGGCTTTTGTTTAAAATTTAGATATGAAGCATGCTTATAGTAGATAAAAATATATAAAGACATTAACTCTTACATACGAGCGACTTGTAAAGAAAGATTTTTTGTATGAAAAAATTAAAAATAGTAGTGATCATCAGTAGTTTTTTATATGGATTTTATGGCTGTGCAGTTGAAAAAATCAAAAATAATAAACTTGATGGTATACAACTCATTTTGCCACAAGATAACCGTGTAAGACTTGATGATCTTATTGGTAATCATGAAATTAAACAGGCTGCTCGATCAATAATTGCTGCCTTTAAAGATCAACAATTATATGCTTCAGTAAACAAAAATTTTGCAAAAAGTTTTTTGTTACAAGGTTGTGCAGGAAATGGTAAAAAAATGTTAGCTCAAGCTTTTGCTGGAGAAACTGGTTCATCTATTTTGCAACTATCAGGCGCATCATTAATAAACATGACCCCTGAACAAGTTCATGAATTATTTACACAAGCAAAATTAATGGCCCCGTGTGTTATTGTTATTGATGATGTAGCTGATTTTATTTTAGAAACATCTGAGCAAGCTCAACAAGTAATGCGGGTGTATCTAGATGAAATGGATAGATTAGATGAAGCTCAAGTACCAATAATGATCTTTGGTACACTTATTCCTCAAGAAGATCAAAGCTATAACATAACAGGTCTTTTTGATTTTACGTTGTATCTATCTCAACCTTCATTTCAAGATAGAGTTGAGTTTTTAGATGCTCAATTAAAAGATTTTAAAAAAAATCACGATGTTGATTATAATACTGTAGCTCGATTAATGATTGGAAGATCTTATAAAGATTTCGTTTCCTTTATTGATAAAATTAAAAATTTAACGAGTAGAGCATCAACAAATTGTTTGAGTCCTGAGTTACTCGATGAAGCGATATCCTATATAAATCAAGATTCGCAAGAAGGTTTTCATATTCAAACACCTGAAGAACAATATGCATCTGCTATTCATGAGGCTGGTCATGCTATGATAGTTATGCATTATGAAAGTCAATGCAGGCTTCACAGTGTTTCTGTAAAGCAAAATTCTCGCTCCTATGGACGTATGATAGATATAGCTTTAACTGAGCCATACCTTCAAACAGAAGATGAACTATTATATGATATTACGGTTGCTTTAGGTGGTGGTGTCGCTGAGCAAATTTTTAATGTACCAGAAACAAAAAATATTACGCAAGAAAATGGGCTACAAGATTTCATAAGTCGTTCAAGTGTTGCTTCTGATTTCGAAATATTAAGTACAAAAGCTCATAAGATAGTTAAACAACGTTGTCTACATGCTGGTGGTTCGTGTGAAGCATGTTCTGCTATCGATGGTGAGAAAATGGTTGAAATTGTTCAAGCATGTTATGAAAAAGCAACTAAGATTATTGTTGAGCATAAGCAGGAAATAGAACAATTAGCTCAACTCGTTTTAGAAAAAGAAACGGTGTATGCAGATGAAGCATACGCTATTTGTGGTAAGAAAAAACCACGGTGTGATTTTGAAAAAATAAGCAAAAATTAAAATTATAAAAAAGAAAATGTATCATATGAAAAATAAAAAATTAAGTATGTTGGTGTTGTTATTTGCAATGGTATCAATGTCATTTAATCCAGTGCAAGGAGAGATGGATACAGATCCTGCTGCTATAGAATTTAAAAATAAGAGACTAAAAATATTTACAAATTTATTGCACGATAAACAAGGTTCAGATATGAATTTTGATTATGTAGCATATATTACCAAAGATATGAATTTATATACGTTTGAACTCTTTATACAAGAAGCAATTAATTGTGCAGGTAAAGATGGTTCTGGAATGGTTATGATGAAACATCTTTTTATGGCTAATCATATACTATGGCCAAATGAAAAATTAATAGATATTGAAGAAGAGAATGAAGACGACATGATGAAATATCCAGATCATATTCGTGCTCTAGCATTGCATGAAGCTGGTCATGCTATTGCAACTTTATATAGCAGTGCAGGTGATTTTTTATATATTTATAAGATACATTTGCAATCAGATAGTACAAGAAATGAGTATAAAGTTGGAGCAAATTATATAATGGATTTATTTCAAGATGAAGCTGATTTAACTGAAAGAGAATTAGAAGATTATGCTAAAGTTGATGTAGGTGGCTATGCTTCTGAAGTAGTTTTCCAGCAGTTTGCTCTGGAAAATAAGCAATTAGATGGAAATGATGCCGATTGTTTTGGAGCACATACTCATCAAATATTAAAAAAACAATCAAGTGGCATTGTAGGACTTAAGGAACAAGCAGAAGAAACAGCTCAGTTACAAATCAAAATATTTCAGGAATCTTGTCAACTAATTGCATTACATAAAGATAAAGTTGAGAAACTTGCATTAGCACTGCTTAAGAAAAAGATTGTATATGCAGATGAAATTTATGAGATATGTGGAGTTGAAAAACCAAAGTTAGAGATAAGAAAGAAGTCTGCTTAATACTATTAAGCTTCATAGTATATTTAAAAATGGACTACGGTCATTATGATCCGTAGTCCATTTTTTGTTATATTGATTTTAATCTACTAAAATGGTTAACCTGATAAAGGTTGTTTTAAATTCAAAAATCATGATAAGAAAGTAGTGATGAAAAAACTAGTATCTTTCATACTTTTATTATCGATTTCATGTGTACAAGCTTTGCCGCAAAATTTAATTCTTTTATCAGATTGCCATCAACAAGAAGGTATCGATAAAGATGATATTACCGCAACTCATCAGCTGATAACAGCTTTACAGCAAGCAACAGCTCCGATTATAGCATCAACGTCGTTATGGAAAAATATTGTTGACCGAAAACAAGCGTTTACCAAAAAGCTTCAAGACCAATATTCATTAGAGTCTGAAATATATCGATTGTATCAAGCAACAAATAAACAGCTGCAAATATTTGACTATAATCTTGACCGTATTAATAAAAAATTATCATTGTCATGGTATGCTCAGCAGTACTCAAAATTAGCATTACTACAACAAGATCAACTGAATAAGCTGAAATTTAATTTTTTATGTTACAGTTTTAATTTAGATTTTAATACATGGTCGGTGTATGATGCAAAAACTGGGATGTTTTTATTTGTTCCTCTACAGAATAACATTGTTGTCAACAAGAGGCAGCAAATAAGCCAAGAGTCTGACTTAGTGCACGATTTTTCTAAAAAAAACTCTGTAATTCAATCTTTACAGGTATATTTCTCAGGCAATGATGATGAATGGGTTATCTATGCATCTGGTCATGGCAATCTGCAAGATGACAAAGAGGAGGCAATGATTGCAGGTATGTCGATTGGTGAATTTTCTGACTTGCTATCATATTTTGATCAGGTCATGAAGATTAAATTATTTGTATATAGTTCATGTTATGCAGGTGGAGTTCATACGGTAGAGCCTTATAAAAATAAACAAGTACACTTTCCTGTTATAGTTGTTAGCTTGACTGATTGCCCAATTTACGGGTTTGGTTTTTTTGAAGGTGTTAAATTACCACCCTACACAAAAAATCTGTACCTGACACCGCAAGACATTGCACGGAAAAAAGGTTTGTTGCCATGCAAGATTCAAGATTTTCAATCTTTTTTTAGATCTGCTTGGTCTGGACAGCATGATCTCCATTTAATTGGGTTAGTTTCTCAATTTTTTTCATGTGATGATGTTATCTGTTCAGTTAAAAAAATTGAAAATATGCCGTTAGTACGAAAGGCTGGAGCTTTATATTTTAATGTTTTTGAAGATGAGGCAACTCATAATTTAATGCACAAAGCAAAAGATTTTACGACGATTTATTCTAAAAAAGCAATTTTGCTATACACCAAAAAGATAGAAAAAATAGTGTTAAAAAATACTGTTTCTATTATTTCCATGTTACCAGGCTTGCAAAATCATCAAATCAATGAGCTCATTGCTCAAAGCTTATCGTTTTCACAGATCGTCAATGAATCATTTTTATCGCTTGCTGACGCAGCAAAAAATAAAAATTATCTTATCAATCGACTTGTTTGTAAAAATGATATTATTGCTGGTGCAGCAAATCAGGAAATATCTCATTGCATGATTATACAGCAAGGGTTTATGCCAAAATTTTTACCTGACAAAATTGAAACATGTATTTCGTTTGCGGTTGGTAAAGTATGGTATCTTATTGTTTGGAAAGATCAAAAGCCAAAAAAAATTATGACATTGACCCATGAACAGATAAACATCATCACAGAGCTTGAACAATTTATGCAGCAGGGGATTGATGTGCAAAGCGATATGATACCGGATGAATTACTGACGTTTGATGCGTATGTAAAAAATAAAGTCTATCAAAACGACATTATTGAATCTTGCTTGCGCGATAAAATTTGCAGGTAATAATTAATTTTATTCAATTATTACCAGGGTAAGTGCATTGCATTTAAAAATAAGATAAAAATCTGCGGTATTGTTTTGCATTTTTTTTAAACAGTGGTGGTTGAGCTATTATCTTAATAACGATCGCATCTCTTCGGTTTCTGCTAATTCTAGTGGAGTTAATTGAGACTCTTCTTCAACAATTGTTTTATCAGCTCCTGCATCTAATAATAATTTTACAATTTCTTTATAATTTTTTTTGACAGCAGCATGTAATGCTGTTCCCCGATCTTCGGTACCACAAATATTAAGATCAGTAGTATTGTTTTCAATTAAAATTTTTATGCTAGCAAGGCTTCCAAAATCTACACCTATGTATAAAGGTGAAACAAGAGCATTGCTGGTGATATTTGGGTTAGCATTGTAGGTTAATAATATTTTTGTTGAACATGGTAAATTTTGTTGAACAGCCTCATGCAATGGGGTAATATTACCTTCATCTTCTATTTGAATATTAGGGTTAGCTCCTGCTTGTAATAATTTTTCTAAGATTATTCCTGCGCAGCCTAGAGCAATATATTCTAAGCTAGCTTCATAATCAGTACGTTGAATTGCCGTGTATAACAAATTACAGTTCGATGTACTTCCTAAATTTGGATCTGCACCATATGATAATAATAGATCGACTATCATGATGTTTGAATTTTTAACAGCTTGCCATAAGGAGGTAAAAACTTGATAATCGTCATCGATTTCTTGGTCAACAGACGCACCTTTCTTGAGTAAAGATTCAACAATTGAGTCTTCATCAAGTTTGACCGCTGAGTATAAAGGGGTAATGTTTTTATTGTTAGGTATATTTACATCGATATCTTTTTCAAGCAAGAGTTGAATAACAGGTTTGTTGTTATTTTTTATAGCCAAGTGAATTGGCGTATCTCCCTGTTCGTCTTGCATATTTAGATCAGCTTGCAGGTCTAATAAAAATTGGACCATGGTAATATTATCACAGTTGATAGCTTGATGTAGTATAGGTTTATCATACTTTTTTTTCGAGTTGATCCAATATGGAATAATATTGCGCATGAATGTATGACGATACTCAAGAGCATATTGCACGAATTTATTTTGATCTTCAATTAAAGGATCATGATTTCTTACAGTATATTCAAGTGCCATACAAAAAGGATTTTTCATTTTATCTATAATAAAATCTTCTGTTTGAGCTATAACTGAGCCAAAATTATTTCTATGAAGGTTTATTAAATCATGGTCATCATAATCATCAAAGTATAATTTTTCTTCTAAAAAATCATGAAATGTCGGTATGGATGATTCTGAATAGTACGTACGTAAAAGTTTAAATGCTTTATCGAAGTGACTGTATTCTTTAACAGACTGTTTAATAAATTCAGTTCGGGGTACTTGAGTTCTTTCTTTTGACTCTATTTTTGCATCAATTTTTATATCTTCATGCTTTCTTTTTTGCCCAATGGTAGGATGTATTTGGCTTGTTATGGTTATA
Organism: Candidatus Chromulinivorax destructor; assembly: GCF_003366055.1. Taxonomy (NCBI): domain Bacteria; class Candidatus Babeliae; order Candidatus Babeliales; family Candidatus Chromulinivoracaceae; genus Candidatus Chromulinivorax; species Candidatus Chromulinivorax destructor. Next base: position 841,513 of record NZ_CP025544.1, read on the forward strand.
TCTGTTGCAAGTGTCAGTATAACGAAGCTTGCGATTCGTATGTGTTGTTTGTAATTCATGGTATAAAAGATGTTTAAAAAATAAGAAGGTTGTAAGATGCCGATACTGTAGCTATTGAAAATTTATGAGGGTGAGTGAACCATTTTTTTATGATAGATTTTTTGCACAAAAATATATATGCAATAGCTTAAGTGTAGATACTTTATAGTGTATATTAAAATTTTTATGCAGTGTAGTAAAAAATGTATGACATGAAGGTGTTATATATTTACAATTTTATTTGTTCTGCAGTTCTTACACTATGTGGTCATGTAAAACTAAAGCTTCTGCTATTTTTTTAAAGAGTGGTGCAGTGATGACCGAAGAATATTGCGCAACTTTCGATTCTTTTACGTATACAGCAATTACTTTTTATAGCATCCTTTTTCAATGTATCCAATAAACGTATTTAAATGTTTATCTTCGTTATATTTTCCATGATCAAGAATATTTGCAGTACCAGTTTTTCCCGTAACTTTGTACCCAGTAATCCGAGCGCGCTTGCCTGAAGAATGCTCGACAGCTCCAAGCAGGATTGCGTCTAAATCGCGACGTGTCTGCTCGCAAATTAACGGCTCACTTCCAACTGTTTTGCTATCAAATTGTTTGTCTATCGTCAATTTTGGCACAATTAAGTGACCTCCATTATAAATAAGACTCAGGCCTCGAGCAAGTTGCAAAAGTGTTGTTGAGATTTCATAACCAAATGAAAGCGATACAATTGAGTACGCAGACCAGTTTGCAGGCGGATTGACATATCCTTTTTGTTCGCCAGGAAAATTAAGCCCCGTCGTAGATCCAAATCCAAGCAGCTTGTAATAATCGTATAGTTTTTTATTAATTCGTTTTGCTACTTTTACGGTACCTATATTATTTGAATTTTGAATAACTTCTAAATAAGAGATATTTCCATGTGGGGCAACGGTACGAACTCGAATACCTTCGATTTTTGTTTCTTTTGTGTTTTCGCAGTTAATCATTTCATCAAGCGTAACGACATGCTCTTCAAGCGCTGCAAGAGCGCAAAATATTTTAAGAACTGATCCGCTTTCAAAAGCTTGTGATGTCGGGCGATTTTTTGTGCTTTCCATAACTAACTGTTCAGTGTTGTTTGGATCAAAGTAGGGGAACGAGGCCATAGCAGATATTTCACCTGTCACCGGATCAATAATAATTGCGGCCGCTTCTTTTGCTTGAAATTGCTCAACGGCTTGTTCAAGAATACTGGTAATTTTATATTGTAAGTCAGCATCGATGGTAAGTTGAACGGATTGACTTGCAGCGCCTTGTACTGTGAGCTCTTTTTCAAAATAGAATCGATTGCTTCGTGCATCTTTTTTTAAAATGTGAGTAGTCGCTGTCCCTTGGAGCACTTCATCATACTGTTGTTCAATGCCCATAATTCCATGGTTGTCAATATCAGTGATTCCAAGAATGGTGCTCATACATGCATACGGATAAAAGCGACTTGGTTCTTGCAAAATATGAATGTCTGAAATATTTGCTTGAGTAATAAGTGTTTCTTGCTCACTGTTTAATTTTCTGGAGATGAAAAAAAAGTTTTTATCCCATGATGTTGCGAGTCGTTGTGCAGCTGCAGGAAAGTGTTGCGTGAGAAACTTTTCAATAGGAGCACGGTCAGTGATCTGTTTGGGTAAAATAAATGCGGCAAAGCTATCTTTGTTAAGTGCAACAGGTGTGCCATTTCTATCAAAAATTAAAGCACGTTCAGGTAATGTTGTTGTGCTGATATTGTACTGTTTTTGACCAAGATTACTAAAAAATGATTGTTGTTGAACTTGAATTATATACAGGTTAGCAACAATGATGCCATACAGGCATACAAGAATTAAAAAAATAAAAAATGATCTAATATGCTCAAAACTATGTAGTTGTTTCATATGATTTTTTCACATCTTTAAGTTCAATGGATTTCATAAATAATTTTTTTTCAGCAATTGCTTGAATTTGGCGTGGCTGTTGATAGGTGTGCAGCGTATACAAAAGATGAGATTTTTGTTGTGTTAACTGTGCGTGCTGTGTCTGAAGTTTTTGAATGTCGTAAGATAATTTTAGGTAATGACTTTGTTTATGAACTTGAAAAAATATTAAAAGTGCATGAAAGCAGAAAAATAGCACAACGGCAGATATTTTTTTCATGACAGAGACTTTCATTATACCAACGGTGAAACACAGATTACTATGTTTCACCATTGATTGCTTCAATTGACTTATACTTATTAAAATTCGTGCGTCATACTTAAATGAAGTTCGGTTAATTTGTTTTTAAACACTTTTGATGGGTTTAATTTAATACCAAAATCAACTTGTAATGGAGTTGGATTAAGCATTCGAATACCCACACCAAATGAATGACGATAGAAAAATTCATCATTACTTAAATGTTCATCAAAGTAAAATTTTTGTGCATCAGCATTACCAGCATTATTCATGTTTACGGTATTAATAGCTGTTCTTAGTTCATTTTTGTATGGCATATCCCAACCAGCACCACCATCATAGAACATCACTGCTCGTGTTGTTAAGTCAGGAGTTAAAGGCACAATAAACTCAACGTTGACATAAAAAGCTTTGGTTGCACCCATAGAGTCACCTTGCCATGTTGGCCCGATTTGTCCCCATGTATAGCCACGAATCGTTCCAGGTCCACCAATGTGGAACAGAGATTTCCAAGGAGCGTTTTTATTATTCAAAGGCTGGATAAATCCAAGGTGCCCGTGTAAACATAACACTAAAGAGTTTTCACCAATAAGCGGAGTGTACCAGGTAGCATCAAGTTCTGTTTTAAAGAAGTTAAAGCCATTTGTTGTTAAAGGAAATGCAAGCTGCCCGTACCAGTTCCATTGGTAGCCGTTGGTTGCAAATACAAGACCATTTCTGAAATCTTGAGAGATACTCCAACGAGCCCAATATTGATCACCAGATTGAAATGTTTTATCTAAAATTATCTGATAAAACTGCTGTTCTTCTGCAAGAAGTCGAGGAGCTGATTGTACCTTTGGATTAAAATCAATAGTTTCAAAGCCAAGTTGGCCTTCAATAATTGATTCACCAAATAATTTTGCGATATAACCTGCACCAAAAAAACCACCAATTACATACTCTTGAGGCGGACTGAGTGTGTAACTAAGACCTTCGGTATATTCAGAGTGTCGAGCATACACGTTTAAATTACCACGGATTGGTTTATCAAATAACCATGGATCCATAATAGAAGCGGTAATTGATTGCTGGCGTTCAGCAACTTCACCAAGTAATGAGGCTGCAATGCCAGATCCCCATAAGTTTTTATCACTCATGACTGCAGAACCAACAAGTCCTTTTGTTGGAGTTGTACCACCTTTAGCAGCACCACCATAACTTATTTGAGCTTGAAATTTACCAGTTTTAATCTCTTTAAGCATCAAATCAAGATCGGCATGTGTATCGTCAATACGAGTGATTTTCCAGTTTACGCCTTCACGTTCATCAAAATAACCGGTTAATTTTACACGATCTTTAGATTGATCCATTTTTTTGTTGGTGATTAAATCGCCTTCATCAATAAGTATTTGACGACGAATAACTTTATCACGAGCTTTTTTGTTACCTTTAATCGTAAGCCTATTCAGGTATACTTTATCTTTTAAATCAAAGTTAAAGCTAACAGTTACTGTTTTGTCATCTTCATTGACATCAATTGATGGTTCGATATCAGCAAATAGGTATCCATATTCTCCCCATAGCAAGCGTAAACGTTCAATCGATGTCCGTAGCTTATCAACTGCATATCGTTGACCTGGCTGCGTAGGAATAGATGCCTTGAGTATCTCAGCGCTTAAGATATCATTGCCTTGCATGTTGACTTCTTTAATAAAGTAAACATCACCTTCATGAATGGTGTAAGTTACGTCGTAGCCATTGGTGATTGGATCAAACACAACGTCAGCATCAGTTACTTTAGCATGAACAAAACCATTACTTTTGTAACCATCTTCGATCATTGATTTATCAGCTTCGATCATATCTGCTTGATAACTTCCAGAGCTATCAATTGGGCTTAAAGGCCAGACTTCACGAGTGTAAATAATTCGTTTTAGTTTTTTACTGGTAACAGATTTATTACCTTTAAAAGCAATACGATGCACAAACGTTTTTTTGCCTTCTTGTACGTCAAAGTGAGCTATAACGTGTTGTTTATCAACAACTTCAAGACGAGTTTGAACTTGAGCAAAGTGGTAGTTTTTTTTACCATAATAGCGTTTGATTTTTGCTGCAAAATTTTTGAGTTCTTCTTCATTCATGGTCTGGATTTTATCAAGACCAGTCTCTTTTTTAATATCTTTTTCAGAAAGAGATTTTGTACCTTTGATAATGACATCGCTAACTCGTGGTTTTTCGGTTACAACGATGCAAACATCAATTTGTTCATCGTCGATCAGATCGACATACATTTGTACTTGCCGAAAATATCCAAGTGCGAATATATTTTTAATAGCAAGAGAAGATTGGTGAGGTTTAAAAAGTTTACCAGGCTTAAAAGGAAGTCGGACTATAATAGACTCTGGTGTGACTTTCTCGTTACCTTGTACTATAATATTACGAACAACTCTTTGATTTTGTTGTAATATTGATCGTGTTTGCGCATCAACCATTTGATCTGAAAGAACAACTGATTCATGCGTGTCAATATCCTGAGATGTTATATTTTGTTGTTCATCATTACTATCAATACCTTGACGATCTTCAGCTTTTAACGAGCAACAAAGAGTAAGGTATAAAAATAAGTATACAATTCTTTTTTTCGTACAAACGCTTATCATTAAATAGTCTCCTGGTACTGTTTCTTCTTGGTTTGAATAACAGGAATTTTTAAAAAATACTTTGATATGTTACTATTTTTTTTTGAAATTGGCTAAAAATAAAGCTATTTTTTTTCAAAAATCTTTATTAATTTTTACGAAAGATATATTATGCTGCGTATTACAAATAGTTTAACAGGCCAAAAAGAGCTGTTTAAGCCACTTATTGATAAAAAAGTTAATTTATATGTTTGTGGAATAACTCCTTACGATTTTTCGCATATTGGTCATGGACGCTGTTATGTGATATTTGATATGTTGTATCGATTCCTTTCATTTCTTGACTATAAAGTTACCTACTGTCGAAACTTTACCGATATTGATGATAAATTATTAAACCGTGCAGTTAAAGAGCATGGAGATGCAAGCCGTTATACAGAAATTGCAGATCGATATATTAATGCATACCACGATGATATGCAAGCTTTGAACTGTTTGTCACCAGATAAAGAACCTCGAGTTACTCAGACAATTCCTCAAATTATTACCTTTGTTCAAGGCTTGATTGATAAAAATGCTGCATACGAATTAGATGGTAGTGTGTACTTTAGAGTTCGTAATTTTAAAAATTATGGAAAACTATCAAAACAAGATATTAATGATTTGCGTGCAGGCGCTCGTATCGATATTAATGACACAAAAGAAGATAGTTTAGATTTTGCATTGTGGAAAAAAGATGATCCGGCAGTTTCATTTGAAAGCCCATGGGGTTTTGGTAGACCAGGATGGCATATTGAATGTTCTGCAATGGCACATGACTGTTTTAACGGTACTGTTGATATTCATGGCGGTGGCATGGATCTGTTGTTCCCTCATCATGAAAATGAAATTGCGCAGTACGAAAGTTTGCACCAAGCACCATTTGTAAATTACTGGATGCATAATGCATTTGTGCGAATCAATAAAGAAAAAATGTCGAAATCACTGGATAATTTTTTCACATTAAAAGACGTGATTGCAGAATTTGACCCGATGGTTCTTCGTTTTTATTTTTTAAAACATTATTATCGCGGGCCACTTGATTATTCAACACAAGATCTTATAGTTGCAGAAAAAACATACAAACGTTTAGTAACATTTTTTGCAGATGCTGATCTTGATAATATTCTTGATACAAATCTCGTGAAATTTAATCCAGTTGTTGAAAAGATGGTTGCATGCTTATCAGATGATTTTAATACTTCTGGCATGTTTGGGGTGTTGTTTGAAAATTTGAGTGAATTACAAGAAAATAGATATTCTAAAGAGCTGGTTAAATATTTTATTATCAATGTCCTTGGTTTAACGCTTAATCCAATCAAAGAAAAAGTGATTGAACGAACACCTCAAATTGAAGAACTGTTTGCATTACGTGATCAGGCGCGGGCTGATAAAAACTGGGCATTATCTGATGCATTACGCGATCAGTTAAAAGCGCTAGGTTTTGACGTGCAAGATAGAAAGTTATAAAAACATGAGGGTGCAAGTTATAAAAAGCTTGCACCCTCATTCTATAATATTGAAATGTAATATTTACAGGTTAAAACTTATTTCTTCTGGTTGAGCTAGATGAAGAAGCGTATAAATTTCATGCCCTAAAATAGTCTTTTTTTCCATTAAAAGTTCTGCAATATTTTTAATATCATTGATATGTTCTGTAATTAATTCAGTTGTTTTTTTACGACAACGTTCAATAATAGCTTGAACTTCATGATGAATTTTTGTAGAAATATCATTTGGTAACTGACCACTATATTCATTATATGACATATCGCGTAAGGTATCAGACATTCCATAGTCAACTACCATGCTATATGCAATTTGTTGAGCTCTTTGTAAATCATTGCTAGCGCCATTACTTAATTCAAACCCAAACGCTTCTTCAGCACAGCGGCCAGCAAGCAATGCAATAATTTGATTTTCCATATCGCTTTTTGTATAAGAGTATGATTCTGTAAGTGGTAGCATATGAGCTACACCTAAAGTATTACCTCGTGGTGTGATAGAAACTTTACGAACTCCCACAGTTTTGTCTTGAAACAAAAAACCAATAAGGTGGCCAGCTTCATGAACAGCTGTGGTCCATAAATTTTCTTTGCTCTGATATATCCCTTTGTTTTCGCAACCAAGCGTAATATTATCATACGCAGTTTCAATGTGTTTCATGCAAACAGTTGTTGAATTATCTTTAATAGCTACAATTATTGCTTCATTAACAAGGTTGGCAAGTTCAGCTCCAGAAAAACCTCTTGTTGCCTGTGCAAGACTTTCTATGTTAACATCTTGACCAGCGCATGTTTTTGCAAGAGCTATGCTTAGTAAATGGGCACGGTCTTTCATATACGGTTTATTAATAGTAATTATTCTATCAAATCTTCCTGGCCGAAGAATTGCAGGATCAAGCGCTTCAATTCTATTAGTTGCTCCAATAACAATAATAGGATTTTTTTCTTGATCAAAGCCATCCATTTCACTTAAAAACGTTATAACATCTCTGTTGTTTTCTTGGCTCAGACTGTCTGTATGTCCTGTTCTTTTTTGAGCAATTGCATCAATTTCATCTATAAATATAATGCACGGAGCTTGCTCACGAGCAGTTTCAAACAATTTTTTTATTTTGCGTTGAGATTCTCCTGCCCACTTAGAAGTAAAGTCTGAAGCTTTAACTGCTATAAAAGAACAGGTAACATCGCAAGAAGCATTGATTTCTCCGGCAATTGCTCGTGCAAATAATGTTTTACCATTACCAGGTTCACCAGTCATTAAAAGACCTTTTGGTATGCGTGCGCCCATATCTTTAAATTTGGTAGGATTTTTTAAATACTCAATAATATCTTGAACAGATTCTTTTGCTTCATCAAGTCCTGCAACATCTGCAAATGTTATTTTCGTATTTTCTTTTATTTCTTGGAGTTCTTTTGTTTCTTGGAGTTCTTTTGTTCCGATATTGATTAACGTTTGCAAAAGGTCCAGATATGGGGATTTCTTTATATGCTCTGTATAAAGAAAATACAAAGAATAAGCCGTTAGTAATCCGCACATAATCAAAGCTGCTTGCTTTTGATCATCGATGCTTTTAAGCTGCTTACATAGTGTTTCGTTTAATTTTTCATAAATCTTACTATTCTGCTCTATTACATTTAAAAGGTTTGCTGATACATCTGAATTTGCTTGTAATTCAAATTGTTGCATGCATAAGCTGCTTATGAGTAAACATTGTAGTGTGAATTTTTTATGTGAATTCATGGGTAAAAATCCTATTTATTATTGTATGAGATTCTTCATACTGTAATAATGCACATAGAATTTATTTTTGTAAAAAGCTTGGGGTTTTTTTAATAAAGCTCGTATTATATCTTGGGGGAAAGGTATAACACGAGCTTAAATTGTAGAGACGTATATCTCTATGAATTTACTATACTGCAAAATGTTTTCTATTTGCAATGATTTGTTATTTTTTATTTAACTTGTTTTCTTTTGTGTTGATTTGTTATGATTCAGAAGTGTGATGTGTGTACTGTTATTATAAAGATAAAAAAAGGATAAAAAATGAAAAAAATATTTTATGCAGCGATTTTTATGATGAATATATTTGGAGCTTGTAACGTTATGGCATCAAAAGATGATGCTGTGCAGGTAATAAATAGAAGTTTACATGATGTAACGTTAGAACTTTATGATGCACAAGAAAAAACTGTACGTACTGGTACTGGACCAATTTTTTTACAACCTGGTCAATCTGCTTTTATACAAAAGTCTTACACTGTTCAACGAAATGCAGCTCTTGACATAACTACAGGTGAATCACATGATGAATTTATAGCTCGCCAAGCAAAAATGCCTTTTGATACTTCTGTAGTAGCATCTATTCATTGTATATTTCAACATTCTGATTTAAATTTTACTGTTCCTATGCCAGCATCAATGCTTATAATTTTGCCTGTTGGTAAACATAAAGCGCAATAGTAAACTTCTTTAAGAATGAAAAAAGGTACTTTTAAAAGTACCTTTTTTGCTTAAATCTACGATAGCTAAAAATTCTATGCAGCTTGAATGAAATCTTCAATACGAGCTCTTAAGGCTTCTTTGCTCATATAACCAGTATCTTTAGATTGCATTTCGCCATTGCTGTAGAAAATAAAAGTTGGAACTGAAGTTACACCAAACATAATTGAAATATCACGAGCTTCATCCACGTTTAATGATGCAAATTTACAGCGACCAGCAAATTCGTTTTCAAGTTCTGCAAAAATTGGTTTCATTTGTTGGCATGGTCCACACCAAGTTGCGTAAACATCGATAACAATTGGCATATCCGATTTGCGAATATCTAATTCAAAGGTATCTTTATTGATGATAATAGGCATGATAAGCTCCTTGCATAAGATATAAATATCAATTTTAGTTTATTGTAGTTTTATTTAACCATATCTAAAATCTTTTGCAAATTCGAAGATTTATTTTTATAGCTTTTCAAGAGATTTAACCTTAGGCTGTGTGAACCAAATCTAAAAATTAAGATACAATCACTACGATATCGCTCTGCTTATCTCCGCAAGCATAGGTGACGAGGGCAAATTTATGCTTTTGCAGCTTAAAAAAAGTGCATCAGGTCAACCGGCCTGTAAATTCTCGGAGTTTTCATAGAAAACGCAGGGTAAAAATCTATAGTAAAAAATAGCTTCACAGAACCTAGTATCTTATGGAGCTTTTTACTTGGGCTTTATTTTACTATATACTTTCAATTAAGATATACGTTATTATACAAAATATGTTTATAAGCGTATAAAAATATAAAATAACAGTTATATAGTAAGAAATAAAAACGTTTGAAAATCATTGTATTCATGAAAAGAAAGGTAATATTATGAACCAATTTCATAACAATCGAACATATATTTCAATGGCAGAAGGCTTTATGAGTAAAGTATACGGTTGGATGACTGCAGGACTTTGTTTAACTGCAGCAGCAGCGTATTCTTTATCGCCGTCAGTTAACCCAGGATTATTTCAGGCAGTAGCCCCGTATTTAATGGTATTTGCTCTTATTCAATTTGGTGTAGCAATGTATTTTAGTTTTGCATGGAAAACATCAAATTTTATGACATTAGCAGGGTTATTTATTGTGTATTCATTGCTTACAGGTGTCATACTTGCACCATTAGCATATATCTATACTGGTGAATCATTATTCCAAGTATTTTTAATTGCAGCTGCTATGTTTGGAACAATGGCTGTGTATGGCAGTGTTACTAAATCTGATTTATCATCAATGGGTAATATCTTGATGATGGCTTTAATCGGTTTAGTCATTGCAAATCTAGTTAATATGTTCTTGCAAAGTGCTCAATTTGATATTTTGATCGCATGTGTTGGGGTAGGTGCATTTGCAATGCTTACTGCATACGATGTACAAATGCTCAGAAAACTTGGTTATCAAGCTGTTGGAACGCAAGAAGAAGTAAATAAAATTGCTTTGGTAGGGGCTTTAAGCTTGTACCTTAATGTTATTAATTTATTTATCTATTTGCTTAAATTGTTTGGTAAAAAAAGAAATAATTAAGATTATAGTTTTTTGATAAGAGAAGAAGGCCTGGTTACAAAAACCAGGCCTTCTTCTGTTTAATTCACAGAATCTAGGTTATCCTAAGTAGACAACTGTTGCAGCAATAGCCATAAGTCCTGTTAATTCCATACCCATTTCAAGTATCCAATTTTTCCAACTGTGTCCACACCAAATAACTTCACCAACTGATGTTGGGATAATGAAGCCAGCCCATATAAACATAGCTGTTTGAAATGCATTCATAAAACTTTTTGAAGCATGCGCTTTGGTAATAAACATTGAAAAAAATTTAGCAATGGTTTGTTTGCCTGCAACGGTAACAGGTGCTTGGTATTTTTCAAATACACAGATAGCAATACATGTTGCCATAGATAATGCTATTGAAGCTGCAAGTTGAGCTGCCATATTAATACGCATATCATTGCTTAAATGAGCTTGCTTATCTTTATTTTTTTCTTTTTTCCAGTATTGTCCAAGAAACATATCTGAAGTAAAGACCCATCCTGTAAGAAAATGGGCAGCGCCTCCTGCTAAAACAAGAACAAGATGATTTTGTATCATACGACTTTCCTTTTTTGAAATAATACAATATATATTTTGAACACAAGTACATTGTATAGAGCATTGCTTTTTTTTGTCAATTCTCTAATATTTATAGTTTGCTCAGTATAAAAAAATATATAAAAACATTAGTAGTAAAGCGTATAGTATGCACGAAGGTTTACAAGTTTCTATTGTTTGGATTCGTAAAGATTTTAGGTTGTCAGACAACCTTGCATTACACCATGCAGCAAAAGCAGGTATTGTTTTACCAGTTTTTATTTATAATGATACAGCTTCATTAAAAATGGGCTCAGTAAGTCAATGGTGGCTTCATCATTCATTAAAGGACTTACATAGTAGTTTAGAAAATAAATTACAAGTCTATACGGGAAATCCTGAAGAAAAATTGTTTGAATTAGCTACAAAACATAATATTAAGCATGTATATTTTAATAGTTCTTATGAACCAGAGCAGCTTGCTCAAGATAAATTTATTCAAAAGTCTTTGCAGAATGCAGGGATTGTTTGTGAAATTTTTCATAGCCAGTTGTTATGGGATCCTGCAAAAATAGTAACAGGATATGGTACTCCTTATAAAGTCTACACTCCATTTTACCAAAATGGTTGTTTGCATGCAGATGCACCACGATTTCCGATTGCAAAACCAGAAAAACTTGTATGCTACAACAACACGCAAAATTCAATTTCAATTGATGCATTAGGTTTGCTAGAAAATAACACCTGGAATGAAAAATTATCTACAATATGGACTGTCGGTGAAAAAGCAGCTCAAGATCGATTAAAGAGTTTCATTGCTCATGGGCTTGAAGGCTATAAAGAAAACAGAAACATTCCATCACTAGATGGAACATCTCGCTTGTCAGCATATTTGCACTTTGGTCAAATATCAGTCAATCAAGTATGGTATGCAGTTCATAAAGCATCTGCAAAAAATATACCGGTACAAGATTCAAGTTGTTATTTAAGTGAAATTGGGTGGCGTGAATTTTGTTATAATTTATTATTTAATTTTCCAGAATTACCTCATAAAAATTTTAATGCAAAATTTGATGCATTTCCATGGGTGTATAACGAAGAATTTTTTACTGCATGGAAACAAGGAAATACAGGAATTCCAATTGTTGATGCAGGGATGAGAGAGCTTGCTCAGACTGGTTATATGCATAATCGAGTTCGTATGATTGTAGCATCTTTTTTAATCAAAAACTTAGGAATTGATTGGCGTTTGGGTAAAGATTGGTTTTGGGAATGTTTAGTTGATGCTGACCTTGCTAACAATAGTGCTAATTGGCAGTGGGTTGCAGGCTCTGGTGCAGACGCAGCACCATTTTTTAGAATATTTAATCCTGTATTGCAAGGTGAAAAATTTGATCCGCATGGATTGTATACACGTAAATATGTTCCAGAACTTGCATTAATGCCAGATAAATATTTATATAAACCTTGGATGGCTCCTGCAAATATATTAAAACAAGCATGTGTTTCGCTTGGAAAAAATTATCCTGCACCAATAGTTGAGCTTGATGTATCAAGAAACAAGGCACTTGCAGCTTATAAAAGTTTATAAAAATTGTTCATTATTATAGTAGAAAGGTGGTTGTAATATCAATATTACAGCCACCTTTCTATGGTTTATTACTATATAATTTTTTTATCATGAGTAATCAAGTATAATAAGTTACTACATAAGCTAAAAACTTGTAAAATAATACACTGCTTTTTAAAAAGCAGTTGTTTTCGTCTTTAAATTAATGAGGGTTTTTAATGTCATTTAACAATTTTATAGATATGTTCTATGTCGATATACTTTCTATCATTATGATATGTTTGGTTAGTTTTGTTGGCAGTATCGTATATTTTTTTTCAAGAAATTATATGAAGGGGGATGCTTTTTATATAAATTTTTCTTATAACATTTTTATGCTATTGTTCTCTGTGATGCTTATGACAATAACAGATAATTTAGTACTATTTTTAGTTGAATGGTCTTTTTGTAATTGGATATTAACAAGATTAATCACTCATAAATCAACATGGAAAGCTGCAAAAGCTTCTGGTCAAAAAGCATTTGAAAATTTTGCATTAGGATTAATTTTTATTTTTATAGCTTTTATTCTTTTGAATCAAGTAACAGGTAGTTATTCAATTCAGTATATTGTAAAAAATCCAACAGATTCGTGGTGTTCTTTTATTGCATTACTTATGTTGTTAATTGGTGCATCTACTCAATCTGCTTTGTGGCCTTTTCATAGATGGCTTATCAGCTCATTAAATTCTCCAACACCAGTATCAGCAATCATGCATGCAGGGATTGTTAATGCAGGAGGTTTTTTATTAGTTAGATTTGCACCGCTTTACTTTTATACCCCAAAAATATTACCAATTATTTTTAGTATTGGATTATTGAGTGCTTTGTTAGGGTCTTTATGGAAATTAATGCAGCATGACGTAAAACGCATGCTTGCTTGCTCGACAATAGCCCAGATGGGTTGTATGTTTATGCAGTTTGGGTTAGGTCTTTTTGCAGCAGGAGTAGCTCATATTTGTTGGCATGGAATGTTTAAAGCATACCAGTTTCTTGCTTGCGGCAGCGCTGCTCAACAAAAAAAAGTTGATTCAAGTTGTTCACCTCATGTCATTTCATATTATATTTCGTTTTTGTGTGGTTTTTTAGGGAGCTATATATTCTTAATTATTCATTCTCAAAACGCATTCATTTATGATTCTTCATTAATTGTTGTAGCGATTGTTTTTATTGCATGTGCTCAATTATCATTAACACTTTTAGGTAATAATCCATTGGTAAAACTACCTAAAACTATTGTTGTTACCGGAGCAGTTGCCACACTTTATGCTGCAAATATTTATTTTTTTGATCTGCTTTTAGCTCCATTAAATCTTAATCAGCCACAACCTCTTACGATACTTCACATCGTAGGCATGATAATGCTGATAGTTGGATGGTTAGTTATTGCATGTATAAAACATATTGATTATGCAACTCAATTGCCAAATTGGTTATTGCGTTTGTATGTTAAAGCGCTGAATAGTAGTCAACCATATCCTTTAACGATTACAACGTATCGAAATGGATACGATTATCTATTGCAAGATAATAGCACGAAGAACAAGAACCAATATTAAAAAAAAGTGATAATAGAGTGATGAATTTAGATACGAAGCACAACAATCAATCATGTCCTGATATTGCCATTTTTATCAAAGAAAGTTGGCAAAAAATCACACCTTTTTGGCCTTTAAAGAATCTTGTAGGGGTCAATCCGCTTCATGGTTTTCAAGATATGGACTTTGAGCAGGCAATATTGCAAGGAGCTGCTTTTTTTCAGCAAAAAGAATTTCCGCAGCCAATGGAGCAAGTTAATAGACAGACTATTAAATGGTTACAGGCTTTTTTTGATGAAGGGCAAGCTACTTTGGCAATGCCTATAAAATCACATGGTTTTTACCAAGCTTTAAAAAAACTTATGTATTTTGATGATCAGATACATAATTTTGACGCTGATAATCAGCAATGGTTATCAAATTTACCCGAAACGTCTGAAAGTGCTATAGAAGCATGTTTTGCAAGATTAAATATATCAAAAGAACATCAGCTTTTATTTATGACTTTGATGCTTACAACATTATCAGGCTGGGCATCATACGTTAAATATTATGCTGATTGGTCAGAGCAAAAAACATTAGATTCATGTGCTACCTTAAAAACAGATTATCTTGCAGTAAGAATGATTATAACAACATTATTATGGCAAGATAGCATTGAACTTATTGCATGGCACAATAGATCAAAAGAGTTTGAGCTGAAAAAAAATAGTCCTATGAAACAGTTGCAAAAAGCTGAAAAAGAGTATCTTTTGCCATTGTTACATGCTTTAAAATCAGAACCCATAGATTTGCCTGAAAACGTTGATGCGCAATTTATTTTTTGTATTGATGTGCGATCAGAGGGGTTAAGAAAAGCGTTACAGCGTTTTGGAAAGTATGAGTCATTTGGATGTGCAGGTTTTTTTGGTCTTCCAATTTTTATAAAAAACAGCACAACTGAAGAATTATATGCATCATGTCCTGTTTTGTTGCATCCAAAACACACGGTTAATCAGGTATCTTGTTCTTTGTATCATCATAAAGGGCATAAGCGATTACGTACATTACGCGCATTGTATCAATCATTAAAATATAATTTTGTAACGTCATTTGCTTTAGTTGAATTACTTGGATTTACAACAGGCTTTTGGATGGCTTTAAAAACATTTACTCCTCGTATAGCTCATACATTAAGTCGTTTTGCATATACAGTTCTACGCTCTGAGTCATCAACAAAACCTTGCTTGCAAGATATTTCGTTTCAAGATCAATGTATGTATGCAAAATCTGTTTTACAAGCAATAGGCCTTACTAAAAATTTTGCTCCAATTATTATATTTTGTGGCCATGCAAGTACAACGCAAAATAATGCGTATGCTACATTTTTAAATTGTGGTGCATGCGCAGGTCGTTATGGTGGAAGCAATGCTAAAACTATTGTTACAATATTAAATTCAAAAAAGGTGCGCAACTATCTAAGTCAGATAGGAATTGTTATTCCAAGTGGTACATGTTTTATTGCTGCTCAGCATAATACAACAACAGATCATGTTGAAATATATGAAGATGATATTTTTGATGATAGCGTCATGCAGAGAATAACTAATATAAAAAATGATCTTAAACAAGCTCAAAAAATAAATTGTCAGCAACGATGTAAAAAAATGGGAATCAATTTAGATGTTAAAGATAGTATCAAGCAGACTCAATTAATGAGCCTTGATTGGGCTCAAGTTCGACCAGAGTGGGGTTTAGCTAAAAATGCATCGTTTATAATTGCACCAAGTAAAATAACTGAAAAAATAGATTGTGATGGTCGTGCATTTCTTCATTCCTATGACTACACACAAGATTTTGATGGAGCAATATTAACGATTATTTTAACTGGTCCTATGGTTGTTGGGCAGTGGATTAATGCTCAATATTTTTTTTCTACCTTAGACAATGTAGCATATGGATCTGGAAGTAAAATTACAACAAATATTACTGGTAAAATTGGGATTATGCAGGGGAATGCAAGTGATTTGATGCATGGATTACCACTGCAATCAGTTTATGCAGCCGATAATCAACCCTATCATGAACCTTTAAGACTTATGACTATTGTGTATGCACCATGGAATTTTATAGATAAAATTATTCAAAATCAACCTGATTTACAGATACTTTTTCGTAATAGTTGGGTATTGCTTGTATCTATTGATCCTGATACAAATGATCAATATTTTTTGCATAAAGATTTAGTATGGAGAAAGGATTTTTTTTATGAATAAAAAATCACCGTATGCTCAAAGTTCTATTGTTTTAACAACTAAGCATGAAAAATCAAGAGCTATAGCACCATCTTTTTTAAATATTTTATCGGCACAAGTTGTTGAATGTTCTTTAGATACGGATCAATTAGGGACTTTCTCTGGTGAAATTGAACGAAAAGGTTCAGCTTTAGATTGTGCAAAAATCAAATGTGAATTAGGTTTAAATCTTACTGGTTCTTTGTATGGATTATCAAGTGAAGGCAGCTTTGGGCCTCATCCTTATATTCCATTTATACCTTGTAATCATGAAATTTTATATTTTATAGATCGTCAAAGAGGTTTTGATATACATCTTTCACTGATAAGTGAAAAAACAAATTATACTATGCAATCATTAGATTCAATAAAAAGTTTAGATGCATTTTGCAAAAGAGCTCTTTTTCCTTCCCATGCGTTAATCGTTAGTCCTGACATGAGTGATAACAATGATTACTTGGTTAAAGGTATTACGACAAAAGATGATTTGTATACAGCTTTTGATAATGCAATGAAACATTCTCAAAATGGAAAAGTTTTAGTTCAAACAGATATGCGTGCACATATGAATCCTTCGCGGATGATGGTTATTCAAGAACTTGCTGAGCAATTATCTCAAAGGTTATTATCTGTATGTATAAAATGCAACTGCCCAGGATGGGGTAAAGTTGATGTAGAAAGAGGGTTAGAGTGTAGCTGGTGTGGACTTGAAACAGACTTGATTAAAAGTGAAATATACGGCTGCCCACAATGTGATTATCAAGAAAAAGTTATTCCTTTTCATAAATTACGTAAAGCTGATCCTGGAAATTGTTCGTATTGTAATCCTTAATTAAAAATGAATAAAAATTAAACATGAATAAAAAAATTAAAATTTTAGATGCAGTAAAAGAAAAAGATATCCTACAAGCTGTAAAAATAATTCAAGAAGGTAACTTAGTAGCTGTTCCAACTGAAACTGTTTATGGGCTTGCAGCTGATGCAAGAAATGTTGATGCAGTTAAGAAAATTTTTACTGTTAAAAATCGCCCATCAAATCATCCATTAATTGTTCATATTAGTTCATTAGATAAATTATCACAATGGGCTACAGATATACCACCTATTGTAGAAGTTTTGGCAAAAAACTTTTGGCCAGGTCCACTGACCTTATTACTTAAAAAAAATGATAAAGTTGATGATATTATCACCGGTGGATTGTCAACGATTGCAGTCAGAATTCCAAATAATAAGCCACTTTTGCAAGTGTTGAATTTATTAGACACAGGTTTAGCAGCACCTTCTGCAAATCCTCATAAGCGAATTAGTCCAACAACACCAGAGCACGTAATAGCAGGTTTGTCAGGAAAAATAGATGCTGTTCTTGATGATGGGCCATGTAATATTGGTCTTGAGTCAACAATTTTAGATTTAACTCATCATAACATAAGAATTTTGCGACATGGGCCAATAACAAAAAAAATGATCGAAACAGTCATTGGTTTTGCAATTGAATCCCCTTTAATACATGAAGAGTCTGTATCAGGTAACATGAAAACTCATTATCAACCGTATACAAAAACATCTCTTATGAGTTTATCTGAGATAGAAACGCAAATTTCTTTACTTGGTAATGGAGAAAAAAAGATTGGGATTATTCATTATTCAGATTTGAAAATTGCCTGTGAAGATATAAAAACAATACAATTATCAAACAACAAAGAACAATACAGTAAGTTTTTATATCATGCTTTACATGAACTTGATAAAATTAATGCAAGCCAAATCTTAGTTGAAACACCTCCGCATAATGATTCTTGGAGCGATGTTTTTGATAGGTTGTTAAAAGCTTGTGCTGTTGATGATAGCAGTAGTCGTTAATGTATAAAATGTACGATTGCTTGATTTTTCCTTGTCATGATAGCTAGCTAGGCGAGCAGTTAGATGAAAAAATTTGAGCTATTATTTTTCTCTAAGTTCAAAAATATTTCTTTAAGGTCAAGGCCAGCAGTGTAGCCACCAAGCTTGCCATTTGAATTGATAATTCTATGGCATGGAATTATGATGAGAATAGGATTTTTGCCATTTGCGTTTGCAACTGCACGGTGTCCTTGTGGGGATCCAACAATAGCAGCTTGCTTGGCGTAGCTTGTTGTTTTTCCGTAAGGAATTGTTTGCAAAGCTTTCCAGCTTTTTTGTTGAAAATTTGTACCTGCAGGGTTAACAGGAATAGTAAATTCTTTACGTGATCCTGCAAGGTATGCCGTTATTTCCTGTTCAACTTTTTCTAAAAGAGCATTTGTTCCAATTATAATTGACTTGCGAGTTGTATTTTCTAATCGATCGACTTCTCGATCAAGGTGTTTATCGTTACTAAATTTTAAAATATATAAAAAATTTTCATCGCCAATTGCAATAAGCTTACCATGCTCTGTTATAATGTTTTTTTGGATCATGATTAATTTTTTTTCGTGATATACATCTTTGTAGTAAGTTGATTGATTTTTTAAAGATATGATGTTTTGAATAAAATGCAATAACTTTTCAGATAAAACTATTTACTGTTTTATTGATTTCATATTGAAATATATCTTATGATTGAACTGTAATTAAAATGTTTATATTTGTATTCTATTGTTTTTATTATTGGAATCACTATGAAATCTTTAACGGTACTTATGTCTGTATGTTTAATTGTTGTATGTAATATTATTCCAGTGGTAATGACCCAATCGAGTGATAATAATTTTGCCGTACAAGATGTTTCGCGCGATCTTCAAGAAAGTCAGCAAAAATTTGCAAAAGATGTTGTATCCCTTTTAAGCTATATGCTTGAAAAAAAATATAATTTTACTTTTGGTGAAACAATGCGTACCAAAGAACAAGCAGAATTGTATGCTCAGCAAGGCAAGGGTATTAAAAATAGTTTGCATTGTAAGCGACTTGCAATTGATATAAATTTATTTAATCCGCAGGGTGAGTTTCTTTCAAAATCAGAAGATCATACATTGTTTGGAGAGTATTGGGAATCTTTATCGCCTTTTAATCGATGGGGCGGTAGATTTATTAGAGTTGATGGAAATCATTATGAGCGCAATGAAACATTTGAAAATATAAAAAATTAAACATTAATTTTTTTCACTGATCATTAATTGTGCACGGTGCTGTTGATGCAAATTTTTCATGATGTAGTACAGTCTGCATGATCGACAATCACCGTCAATATTTTTTTGGTCATGATGAATCTGAGCTTGGACAACAGCTTGATGTGTAGCACTATCTTCCTCATTGTTTACTGGTACGCTATATCCCCATGATGCAAGTTCTTGTTGTAATTCAAGAGTTGTTATTGAACACGGTTGTAATAGTTCATCTTCAGAAAGTTTATGAAATAGTCCAACTCCAAGGAAAGCTATATTTTTCCAAGGAAATAATGGCCCGGGGCCAACTTTTCTGCCAAGTGATTTTGTCATAGGGTCAATTGCACATTCGCCATGTCCAATAATATCTTTATCTGCAATTGAGTAGAGTGTCTTTAGTTTATTGCATAATGCGGCACATGCTAATTCTTGTTCATGACTAAATTCATACCATTGTGTAGGGTTTGAATCTTGATTGGTGTAAACATTTGGATTATCGAGTGGAGTTGCTGCTTGGTTTACAAACATTATTCCAATTGAGTGAGAATTCATGTCGTTGATAATTTCATTACGGGCATTTTTAAAATATCCATGACCTGCGTGAAATGCTCGTTTTTTTAAATATTTGATTGCAATTTCATCTGAAAAGTTAACAAGATCGATGAGATTTTTATTGCCATCAATCGTTTCGTAGACTGATCCATCGATATCGATCATATAATGAGTTGAGACATTCATTCGCTTGAGTGCAAACACACAAGTATCAAGATCTTTATAGCAGCTGTAATTGATAACAATAATTGAAGGTTCAACAATTTGTTGTGTTGTTTTATCAAGGCGTTCAGGATTAAATGGTAATGTAGTATCAAGGCTAGCTTGAATACTTGATGCGATATTTATGAGTAAAAAAAGAAGATGTTTTTTCATAGAGATTACTTTCATGCATAATGAAAAGTGTAATAAATTACCCAATTGAATGTATGGTATTTTACATGAAAAGCAGAAAATATTTGAGATTTTTTTGTGATGAAGTCTTTTAAGAAAAAAGAACCATAGAATTAAAATGGAGGAGAGAGTGGGATTCGAACCCACGATCCCGTTTTAGCGAGATAACGGTTTTCAAGACCGTCGCATTCGACCGCTCTGCCATCTCTCCACGCATATTTCAATAGCGAACTATTTAAATCAATTTTACTTGAAAAAAAATTAAAATCAACACTATTTTAAAAATTATTTTTGTAGCACACGAAAAATAATATAATCTATAATCTGTTCTGCAATAAATTGACCAACTGCAAGCTCAAGTCCTCTAAATCCAGGAGATGAATTTGCTTCACAAACTTTAAAGCCATCTTCGTCAAAAAGTAAGTCGATGCCAGCGATATCAAGACCAGTTATTTTTGCTGTTTCAATTGCCAGCCATTCAATTTCAGGTGTTACAATAAAGCACTCTGTTGAGCCACCGCGTGAAAAGTTTGCTTTAAAATCACCATCGCCAGATGAACGCTGCATGCATGCAACAATACGACCACCAACAACAAAGACACGAAGATCACGACCATGACTGTTTCTAATATATTTTTGTATGATAATGTTTGCATGTGGATTGTTTGCGTAAATCAGTTCCATTAAATCTTTAAATTTAGAAGCAGATTCAGTTAAATACACTCCAGATCCTTTTGAGCCTGTAATGTTTTTTACAATAGCAGGAAATCCAATTTCTCGAGCTACGATGGTTGTATCAACTGACTTCGTATCTTTTAAAAATTTAACCAACATTGTTTTTGGAATTGGCAAGTTGTTAAACGCCATAACTTGATGACATTGTAGTTTGTCTTTTACCAGTTCTATTGATCGAGCTGTATTACAAACATATACACCAAGGTGTTCTAGTTGGCGTAATACTGCAAGTGTAAAATATTTTGAACTTGAACCAGTGCGAGGTAAAATAAAATCTGGTAACTGGTGAACGGCATCATTGATTACAATTGATTTATTATCATGACGGTCAATAATGAGTTCAAATTTATCAGGGCTAATTATTTGAATATCAATGCCTTTGCTTCGTGCAACTTGTAGCAGACGTATAATCTCATAATTTTTTTCAGTAAGATCTTTTTCTTCCCGTTTGTAGATGATCCAACCGGTGATTGGTGTAACCCGTTTTTCTGGCATATAAAAATTCTAACGTTAAAGTTATTGGTTGATATTCAATTCGAAATAAAGTGATTAATATAAAATATAATCCTTTTTAATGAAAAGACAAATGTAGATTCTTTTTGATCGAATTTATAGAGAATAAATCATGGTGTCATAATTTATATTCATGTCAGACATGGTAGTATATTGTAATTTTAAGAAATAATATTGAGTGAAAAGTGGTGTGCCCAAGAGGAGTCGAACCTCTAACCGTCAGATTCGTAGTCTGATACTCTATCCAATTGAGCTATGGGCACATGATTTTTTTTAAGATAATAAGTTCGATTGAACTCATTAATTAGTATACATAATGATTTATAAGAAATCAATGAATCTATTCATAAAGATTTTAGAAGAAACATTGGTGGAGAGGAAGGGATTCGAACCCTTGCGTCCTATTTCTAGAACTCTCACTTAGCAGGCGAGCACTTTTAACCACTCAGTCACCTCTCCATACTTGATACTCTTCACGAATGAAGATACTTAATATGATAATCTATTTGATATTTTTTACAAGTTTTTCTTATGTATTTTTTATAGAAAATAGTGCAGACTGCTTAGGTATGTTTGTATAAAGAGGTAAAGTAAAAAAAATGGCATTAAGATTAGAGATTAAAGTGGTTCCTTGCTCAGGAAAATTACATTTTGCACTTGATAAACAGCAGCGATTAAAATGTTATCTAAAAGCTGCTCCGCAAGATGGGCAAGCTAATTATGAGTTAATTAAGTTTATTGCAAAGTCGTGTGGCGTCACTCAAGCAGATGTTGATATTGTTGCAGGTCTTATCAGTAGAAATAAAGTTTTACTTATTACAACGTGCTTAAGTTATGAGCAATTTTTACATAAAGTAGGTCTTGAAAAACAAGTTGAGATTTTTTAGTTTGTTTGTTGACGAAAGCACCTATTTTAAGTACTATTTATAATAGATTGAAATACATACGCCGAGGTGGCGAAACTGGTAGACGCACGGGACTCAAAATCCCGCGATAGCAATATCATGTCGGTTCGAGTCCGACCCTCGGCACCATTAATTTTTCTGAAAAGTAATAATTCATGCATGATCAAAATTGTATTTTTTGTAAAATCATCGCAGGCCAAATTCCTGGTAAAATTATGTACCAAACAGAATTATCAATCGTTCTTCAAGACATTGCTCCTCAAGCACCAATTCATTATCTTATAATTCCAAAAAAACATGTGCAAGATTTAGTTTCTTGTACTGACAAAGACATACTTATAGATCTTATGTCGATTCCTTCTTATTTATTGACTATGCTCTCTGAAAAAAATGGAACAGCTGATTCTTTAGCCTTTAAATTAATAACAAGTAATGGCTATGCAGCAGGTCAACGAGTATTCCATCTTCATTTTCATTTTTTATCAGGTAAAACTTTTTTAGAATAATTTTTCTTAATTTTTTAATTTTTTTCATAACTCAATTGCTTTCATACTAAATATGATTTAGTATGTCGTAGCTTCTCCACAATCTTTTATTATTTTATTCCAATAAGATTATATTTTCCTTGTAGGTAAGGCTTTTTTAGTATAGCATTTATTATAATGTTGCTATTTGTGTTTATCTGCTGATAGTTTTTAATGTGTTGTAATTGTACGCATTATCTATTCAGGTATAAGGGAAAAAATGAAATTTAAAGTATGGATACAGTTTTTTAGTATAATGACTGTTATGTCGTTTTCATTGAGTGCAAGTTTTGATGAAAATAGAGAGAATTCATCGCCAAGATCTTTTATTAGATATCTCTCTTTTAGTGGATTATCCCCTAAAAGTAATTCTAAAAAAAGTATACCTGCTTGCAGTGAAAAAGAAGCTTATGAAGAGTTTGTTAAAATGGTAGAAAAGCATCGTAATTCTAAAAAAATTACTGATGAACAAGCCAAAGAGATGATAGCTTTTTATAAGAAGGACAATAAAATTGAGTAAAAGTCATTGTTTTTAGTTGTGTACGTAAGTTGTAAAATATTTCAAGGTAGGAAAATTAAAAAGATCCTACCTTTTTTTGCGGCCTGATTCTTTGCCAACCATTGCTATTTGTCTTTTGTTTTTGATATTTTTAAATAAATTAAAAATGCTATTAAAGTAAAAAAGGACAAAGCATGAAGTTAAAACAAGTGATAATGCTCGTCTTGATTGGGTTGCCTTTAGATGTATATTGTCCAGCTGAACCGGCAGCTCAACATGAAGTTTCTTATTCTCATGAAACAAAATCATCGGCATCGCATACAACTGCAGCAGAAAAATCGCAACAAGCTGAGCAACAAAAAGCTCAAGATCAAAAAGCAAGTCAAGAAAAAAGCAGTCAGACTGATACATCTGCAGTTCCTGTTAAATCAAGTTTAAAGTCGAGTTCTACTAGCAATAAATCTAAATCGGTTTCTTTTGGAGATGATTCGACTCAAACTTTTACTGTAGAAGAACCAACTGCTCAAGATGTCCAAGATCAAGATTATGATGCAGGTACCCGTATTACTGATAAACAGATTAATTCACCTTATGATCAAGCAACTGATGATAATAATTTTCACAATCAATTTACGACTCATCTTACTGCTGAAGAATTTTCTAATTTAACACTTGATGAGCAAAATGAGTATTTATCAAATGCTAATAAAAATCTTTGGGAAGGTGAAATTGCTTCGTATAAAGCTGTTATGAAGTCTCAAAAAGATGCAGCTATCAAGTTGGCAAAAGATCTTGAAACTGAAGCAAAGTCTGCTAAAACAGATGAAGACGTAAAAATTATTATTAAAAAAATTGACCCTCAAGGAAAACTTACTCCTGAAGTTATAGATGAAGCTGTTCAGGCTTCAAAAATATGGAGAAATCCTTTTAATGGCTCTGCATGGGAGCGTTTTGTAGAGGTTTTAAGCAGAACTGTTTCTTATGCAACTAAAGGAAAGCCTTTTAGTAAAGAGTCTGTAGAGTCTCTTAAAAAATTAGTTACTGACCATGCTGATTCAATTAAAATTGATAAAGATGCAAAGCATGCAGAAGAAGTAAAGCAGGCTAAAATACAAGAGTTAGATAATCAAATTGCTGTAAAAAATGATGATTTAGAAGCAGTAAATAAAGATATTTCTGATATTCAGACCCAAATAACAATCAAGCAAAATGATATTGAAACTCATGTTCAAACAAATTATATAATTAAAACTAGGTCGTTAGGTGATTCACAAGCTGTTATAGAGCTTGAAGCTCAAATAACTCAATTGCGTAGTAAATTAATTGAATCTCAAAAAGAAGCTTCAAAGCTCTTGCAAGATATGCGTCAATTAGAAGATCAAAAAAACTCTATGAGTTCTCAAGAAGAGCTTTTTAAAGAATCAGAATCATCGGATGTTTCAACTTCGTCTGAAAAAGAAGAGTCTTTGTGTGATACGGTTGAGGCATGTGTTGAAAGAATAAAAGATCCAAAAGATTCTAATTCTTTGTCTAAAATTCTTACAAGAGTAGGAGAGTTAGCAAAAAATCCTGATGTTATGAAGAATTTAACGCAGGATCAAATAGATGCAGTTAATTTTTTCGTAAAAAATGGGGATAAAATTATTAACAATTTTAAAAGTTTAACATGGTCTGAAACGTATAGTTTAATGAAATATAAAGATTCATTACCTACACTGAAAGGTTCTAAGCCTTTAGATACTTCTGTGTTGATAAGCAAAAGTAGCAAAGAGTCTGAGCTTGTAAAATCTGAACAGCAACAAATTATAACACAATCTTCATCTTCGTTGTTTGCATAAAAGAAATTAAAAAGGAATGGAAAATGAAAATTAAAAAAATAGTTATGTTGATGAGTGTTATGATTGGATTTTGTTCATGTCATATTGATGCAGCGCCTGTAGATGGTGATGTAAGAATGAAATCTGAAGACGTTCAATCGGGTGTTCATGATGTTCATAATGAAGTGCCAAAATATGAAAAATCACAGAGTGAAACTGAAGCAAAACTAAATCGTGATAAAAAAAATGAAGACAAATCTTTAAAGTCTCATGATAAAAAAGATGAATCGAATGTTGCAAAATCTATAGATTTAGGTGATTTTTCAGAGCAAGAAGGTTTTGTAGTTGATTCAGGCAAGGATGCAGTTCAAGATAAAGCATTGATGCAAAAGATGTATGAATACGTTAAAAGTATTTTTGATCAAATTGGAATTGCGTTGAAAGATGTTATGTCATCGTGGTCAAAGATGACACCTAAACAAGTTGATAAACTTGTATCAGATATTGATGCAATAACCACTATTGATGCAATAGCAACTTCGCAGAGTAGATTTCCAGGAAGTAAAGCTAAGGCAGATGCTTTTTTAAATGCATCTAAAAAAGCATCTCAAGATATTAACACTTTGTTTGAGCTAGATAATAAAATTGAAAATATGCCAGAAGGCCCAGATAAAGTGCAGATGCAGGAAAGTATTGATACAGCACTTGCTATCGTTATTAACGACATTGCTAATTTAGTTTATTTTAAGCCTGAATCAGTAGATATTTCACCAGTATTGGCTGATTTGCCTGAAGAGGCCAGAGATGCTGTAGATAAACTGGTAGATTGGAAATCTCAAGAAGCTGCAAAAAAAGCAACATATAATTCTCAAGAACCAGGTGCTTTTGACAGATTGTTAAAAGAGCAACAAAAAACTGCTGATGAAATAGCGTCTAATCATGCACATAAACTTCAACTTAATAAGACAATTGCAGCTGAAAAAAAAGTTGAGTCTGATATGAAAGAAAAATCAAATTTGTTTGAGCAAGCTGATACGCAAGTAGATTTTAGTGCAGTATCTGCAAATGCAAAGCCATCTTCTATTTCAGGAGGAGATATTGGTGGCAGGTCTGATCAGCCTGAAGTTAACGTTGCTAATGAGTCGCCCAAGTCGGCACCAAAATTTTTAAATGATGTGGTAGCAAAAGGTCAGTCTGGTTTAAAGCCTGTGGTTAAATCAGTTGAAAGACCCGTTAGCCAATCTAATTTGGGAAAAAAATTAGCTGAAAGAAGAACTAATATTGAATCAGATGATGTTGAAAAATTAGATATGGAAGATGAATTATTGAATGAAAATTTACCATCTCCAAAATCTGTTTCTAAGAAAACGGAATCGAAATCTTCATCGCCATCTCAAAGTTTGCCATCTTCACCTCGAGGGGTCGATGTTTCGCAAGTAGAATCTGGATTTAATACAGGTCTTCTTGATAAAGCAAAAAAAAATAACATCGATTTGTCAGTAAAAGAAGAAGATTCTGATACAACAGATGATGAGTGGGAATAGTATTATTTTTTAGAAGTGAAAAGAGGAGGAGTGTCGTAAGTAACACTCCTCCTCATCATATTTAGAGAACAGATTTAATGAATTGTTCCATTTGAAGTTTGTATGCTTCTTGATGTTTTAAGTGATGAGCTGCATGTGTTGATTCTTTGATAAACCATGAAGTAGGTTTTTTTGCTTGTGATACTAAAGAATGCACATGATGAATTGGAATGTACGTGTCGTTTTCACCGTGAATAAACAAAATTGGTTGATCGATTTCACCCATCGCCTGGGTGATTGGTTCTTGCGAACAGTGGTATTCTTTAAAGAAGTAATTATAAATCCCAACAAGGCTCCAACTGAGGTAGGGTGCACAGCAAGAAATGTTGCAATCAGAGCATCGCTTACAAGATTCTGATGTGAGTGTAGTTTCAGCAATTGATGGAACGCTTGGCCATCCGCTATCAAATATAATTCCTTTTACACTATCGTAAGCAAGTGTGTCATGTTGCCGTAAGTAATTCATTGCTTTGATGGTGTGAAATGCCCCTGAACATAAACCATGAACGATAATATTTTGTTCAATGTTGTGCTCAATGTTGTATTGCACCATGAATTTGACTGTTGCAACAATGTCTAAGTAGTCAAATTCACCGTAATGTTTGATTCCTTTGTAGGTTAAAAGCTCCCCTTCACTTTTTCCATGACCTCGCATGTCTAAAAATAAAAAGTTGTACGGATTTTCTTTGAGCATTGCGTACAGTGTTGTCATGCCCTCTTTTGCGCCTGGAACAAATCCTGGGCAAGAAATGAGCGTTGCTTGCACATGTTTTTGTGGGCTTTTATCAAGAATCGTTGCCGAAAGTTTTAGTTTATCTTCTGTCATGATCTCTACATCAAAAAAACCTTCTTGTCGTAGAATTTTTTCTACTGCAGGGCTGTTGCGTAAAAATGTTGTGTTGTAAAAATCTGTTGCAGGATCAACTTTTTTTGAGTTGAAGTAGTATGCAGCACATAAGCTGCTGAGAATAATAAGTGCGATATATTTTTTCTTCATGAGTACTCGAGTTTTATAAAGATAGGTTTATTGATGTCTATAATTAATTACAAAGTATCGATTTTTAACTGTTCGCGCCTTGTTGGACTAAATAGGTTTCTATGAAATCCATTAAATCACCATCTAATACTAAATCGGGTTGAGGACTTTCGCAATCGGTTCTATGATCTTTTACCATTTTGTAGGGATGAAGTACATAAGATCTTATTTGAGATCCCCATTCATTTTTTTGTTTGTCAGTTCGTGTCTTTTCAAGTTCTTCAGCATCCTGTTTTTGCTTGAGTTTAGACATGAGCATTTTCATTGCAACTTCTTTATTTTGATGTTGCGAGCGCTCGTTCTGGCATTGAACTACAAAATTTGTTGGCAAATGGGTGATGCGAACTGCTGAGTCAGTTTTATTGACGTGTTGACCGCCAGCCCCGCCAGCACGGAAGGTGTCGATGCGAAGGTCTTTTGGGTCAATTTCAATTTTTTCTGCAGGTGGTAATTCTGGAATGATGGTCACTGCTGCAAATGAAGTGTGTCGTCGCTTGCTTGCGTCAAAAGGAGAGATTCGTACAAGTCTATGAACTCCGTGTTCAGATTTTAATAACCCAAATGCATTGTTACCTTTAATGTATAAAGTTACGGCTTTGATGCCAGCTTCTTCACCGTCTTGGCGTTCAATAATCTGTACGGTAAAGTTATTACGCTCGCAAAATCGAATATACATACGGCATAAAATGTCTGCCCAGTCTTGTGATTCGGTTCCACCAGCACCAGAGTTTATAGTGAAAAAGCAGTTTGATGCGTCATTTTCATTATGGAGTAGTAAGCTAACTTTGAAATTTTTAGCCTGTTTTGCCAGAGCGATGATATCAGGTTCTATTTTTGCAAGTTCTTGTTCGTCATCTTCAAATAAAATCAGGAGGTCTTTCATTTCGTGGTAAGTTGTTGTAATAGATAAAAATGCTTCCCGTTTAAGCCTGACTTGTTGAAGCTTTTGTGATATTTCTGTTCTGTTTGGATTCTGCCAAAAAGATTCTTCATTGCTTTGTGATTCAAGCTGTTGAAAGAGCTTTTCAAGCTCAGCAGTCTGCCAATAATTTTGAATGATCGTGATATTTGGTTCTAAGTCTTTAAGTCGTTGTTTAAGATCGTCAATAATCATAAGTATAGATTTCCTTTTCCTTATATGTTTATACTAAGATAATACTAAATTAATAACTACAATGAAAATAATTGCTTGAGGATCTAATACGTGGAAAAACAACATGGCAAGCTATTTATAGTTTCTGGACCTTCTGGAGTCGGTAAAACAACGGTCGTTACTCAGTTTTTAGATCAGCATCGACATCTGTTTGATATTGATAGAGTTGTTACGTTTACAACAAAACAGCCGCGATCAACTGAAGTGCATGGAGTTGATTATCACTTTGTTGCTCAGCATGATTTTGATGCAAAAGCTCAAGAAGGCTTTTTTTTAGAAAAAAGTGGTGAGTATGGAGCGTCGTATGGAACCCCTATACATATAATGTATGAATTGCCACGCGGGAGCTCAAAAATATTGGTTATTGACAGAGTTGGTGCAGCTCAAATTATGCAAAAGCATCCTGACGTTGTTCTTGTTTGGATAGAGGTCTCCTCATTGTCTGTCTTAGCAGATAGACTTTCTAAGAGAAGTACTGAATCAGTTGAGCAGGTTAAGCACCGGTTGCAGTTAGCTGAAAAAGAGATTCAAGCTGAAAAAAATGCCCCTATGTATCATCATTATATAGAGAATGATAAGCTAGATAATGCTATTACAAAGCTATTTGATATAGTTGCATCATATTGTGATAATAAAACTACATTAAATATGTAGTTTTATACTGATTTCTTGTTGACAATGTTAGTTGTTCAGGTTATTATTTAAACATGATTTAAGTTTGAAAGTAGCAATCACCAATTAAAAGCAATCAACTCATTGAGAGGTTCTTTTAAGAGTGTGAAAATAAATTAAAAAGTTTTAAAAAAAGTTTGCAATTTGTTTTTATCTGGTGTAATCTTGTTTCACATGGCAATCATGGTTTAAGTTTGAAAACAAAAATGCAGTCGATCGGTTTTACAGCTCTTTTTAGGGTCTGCAAGTCGAAAGAATCATGTGTCTGAAATTAAAAAGTTTTCTTTGCAATTCTCTTTCATTTGTTGTATGATAGTTTCTCTGGTTCGGAGGTTTGGTTACCTTTCGAGTTAGAGCTTAAATTTATCTTTGAAATTTCATAAGAAATTTGGTAATAAAATTTCCAAGTTTAGGATTTTTTGTCAATTTTAAAATATCACAGAAAATT
The DNA here is from genome assembly GCF_003366055.1 of Candidatus Chromulinivorax destructor. Taxonomy (NCBI): domain Bacteria; class Candidatus Babeliae; order Candidatus Babeliales; family Candidatus Chromulinivoracaceae; genus Candidatus Chromulinivorax; species Candidatus Chromulinivorax destructor. Next base: position 871,868 of record NZ_CP025544.1, read on the forward strand.
TTGTGATGAAGAGTTTGATCCTGGCTCAGAATGAACGTTGGCGGTGTGCTTAACACATGCAAGTCGAGCGAGAGAGTCTCTTCGGAGATGAGTAAAGCGGCGAACGGGTGAGTAACGCGTGAGGATCTGCCTTTAAGTGAAGGATACCCTTGAGAAATTAAGGTTAATACTGCATACGTCCGTCATTAACATGACGGAGAAAGATGGCTTAGGCTGTCGCTGAAAGATGAACTTGCGTTCTATTAGCTAGTTGGTGGGGTAAAGGCCTACCAAGGCGATGATGGATAGCCGGCCTGAGAGGGTGAACGGCCACATTGGAACTGAGAAACGGTCCAGACTCCTACGGGAGGCAGCAGTGAGGAATATTGCACAATGGGCGAAAGCCTGATGCAGCGACACCGCGTGAAGGATGAAGGTCTTAGGATTGTAAACTTCTGTTAAGTGGGAAAAAAGAATCGCTTCAAATAAAAGCGAGAGATGATGGTACCACTAGAGAAAGCACCGGCTAACTTCGTGCCAGCAGCCGCGGTAATACGAGGGGTGCAAACGTTATTCGGAATTACTGGGTGTAAAGGGTACGTAGACGGCATATTAAGTTAATTGTTAAATTCCCCAGCTTAACTGGGGGTAGGCGGTTAAAACTAATAAGCTAGAGGATGAGAGAGAGAAGTGGAATTCTCGGAGTAGCGGTAAAATGCGTAGATCTCGAGAGGAACACCGATGGCGAAGGCAGCTTCTTGGCTCATTTCTGACGTTGAGGTACGAAAGCGTGGGGAGCAAACAGGATTAGATACCCTGGTAGTCCACGCTGTAAACGATGATCACTAGACGTTAGGCTTGCTTGCAGGCTTAGTGTCGCAGCTAACGCGATAAGTGATCCACCTGGGGACTACGGTCGCAAGATTAAAACTCAAAGGAATTGACGGGGGTCCGCACAAGCGGTGGAACATGTGGTTTAATTCGTCACTACGCGAGAAACCTTACCTAGGCTTGACATGCTTTTGACTGCTGCAGAAACGTAGCTTTCTAGACTTCGGTTTAGACAATTGCACAGGTGCTGCATGGCTGTCGTCAGCTCGTGTCGTGAGATGTTTGGTTAAGTCCTCTAACGAGCGCAACTCCTACCGTTAGTTGCTATTCCGTAAGGAAGCACTCTAGCGGGACTGCCTGGGAAACCAGGAGGAAGGTGGGAACGACGTCAAGTCATCATGGTCCTTATGCCTAGGGCTACACACGTGTTACAATGGTCGGTACAGAGAGTTGCAAACTAGTAATAGTAAGCTAATCTCTTAAAGCCGATCTAAGTTCGGATTGAGGTCTGCAACTCGACCTCATGAAGTTGAAATCGCTAGTAATCGCGCATCAGAACGGCGCGGTGAATTCGTTCTCGGACCTTGTACACACCGCCCGTCACACCATGAGAGTTTTTCATACCCGAAGGCATCTTAGCTAACCATTTATGGAGGCGGATGACTATGGTAAGGGAAGCGATTGGGGTGAAGTCGTAACAAGGTAGCTGTAGGAGAACCTGCGGCTGGATCACCTCCTTTCGAGGGAGATAAAACAGTTTGTTTTTATATTGGTGTGCAAAAATTTAACAAAAAATTCTAAACTTGGTACTAAACTTTTCTGGGCCTATAGCTCAGGTGGTAGAGCGCTCTGCTGATAACGGAGAGGTCAGTCGTTCGAGTCGACTTAGGCCCACCATTTGATTATAGGTGTCAGTGTAAGGGGATGTAGCTCAGTTGGTAGAGCATCCGCTTTGCAAGCGGAGGGTCAGCGGTTCGACTCCGCTCATCTCCACCAATTAAAAATTCTTATGAAATTAGTAAAAGACGTTCGTGTTGGTAAATGGAGTATAAAAAATTTTCTTGTGATCTTTGAAATATTTGTAAATGTAGTTAAGGGTAACTACAATTTCGACTTAGATAGTAAAATATCGAGTCGCTTTAGTTTGTATAATATTTAATATTGTATAATAAATTTTGACTAATTGAAAAGGGCATTTGGTGGATGCCTTGGTATCAGGAGGCGATGAAGGACGTTATAGCCTGCGATAAGCTTCGGGGAGCTGGCAAATGAGCTTTGATCCGAAGATTTCCGAATGGGGAAACCCTTCTTGGCAATCCCAAGAAATCTTTATCTGAATATATAGGGTAAAGAAGCGAACGGCATGAACTGAAACATCTAAGTAGTGCCAGGAAAAGAAAATGAATATGATTCCCGTAGTAGTGGTGAGCGAAATGGGAAGAGCCTAAACCCATGTCATGTTAAAGCTTGTATGCGTTGTGATGTGGGGGTAGTGGGAATATATGTCCGAAAGATACAAATTTCGGCTTGTGGTTGCATACGTCAGTAGAACAGCTCTGGAAAGGGCGGCCATAGAAAGTGACAGCCTTGTAGACGAAGGCCTATGCAAAACAAGATTATATATCCCGAGTATCATGGGACACGTGTAATCCCGTGAGAATCAGTCCAGACCATTGGATAAGGCTAAATACTACCTGATGACCGATAGTGAACAAGTACCGTGAGGGAAAGGTGAAAAGAACCCCGGGAGGGGAGTGAAATAGAAACTGAAACCAAATGTCTATAATCTGTGGAAGCGATGTATACGTACGCGCAACCATGTGCCTTTTGCATAATGAGCCAACGAGTTATTCCTATGTTGCAAGATTAAGTTTAGAAAGAACGAAGTCGTAGCGAAAGCGAGTCTGAATAGGGCGTTTAGTAACATGGGATAGACCCGAAACCAAGTGAGCTTTCCATGTCCAGGATGAAGTTTTAGTAAAATAAAATGGAGGTCCGAACCGGTGTAGGCTGAAAACTGCTCGGATGAGGTGTGGAAAGGGGTGAAAGGCTAATCAAACTTGGAAATAGCTGGTTCTCCCCGAAATATATTTAGGTATAGCCTTGCGCGATGAATTATAGGGGTAAAGCACAGTTGAGATTTTGGGGTCTTCACGATTACCAGGTCTTTACTAACTCTGAATACTATAATTTTAGAACGCAGGAGTCAGACTGTGGGAGATAAGTTCCATGGTCGAGAGGGAAACAGCCCAGATCGTTAAATAAGGTCCCTAAGTATTCGTTAAGTGTGAAAAGAAGTGGAGACGCACTGACAGCCAGGAGGTTGGCTTAGAAGCAGCCATCCTTTAAAGAAAGCGTAATAGCTCACTGGTCAAGTGTTTCTGCGCTGAAAATAAACGGGGCTCAAACGAATCACCGAATTTGCGACTTGCACTTTACTGTGCAGGGGTAGGGGAGCGTTCATTGATAGATACAAGCTTGACCGTAAGGACAGGTGCCGTGATCAATGAAGTGAGAATGTTGGCATAAGTAACGAAAAAATAGGTGAGATTCCTATTCGCCGAAAATCTAAGGTTTCCGTGAGATCGGATTATCCACTCAGGGTTAGTCGGCCCCTAAGTCGAGGCCAATTGGAGTAGACGATGGGAAACAGGTTAAATATTCCTGTACCGCTAAAAAGCGTTTGAGTGATGGGGTGACGCAGGAAGGTAGGCTGAATTGATGTATGGATGTCAATCTAAGCACAAAGATAGGTCTTGTTGGCAAATCCGCAAGATCGTTGATTTGAAGTGTTATGGGCATTCTGATCCCTAGTGGAGATGTGTGTTCAGCTGATCCTACGCTGACTAGAAAAACCTCTAGCGAGCTTTATTAGCGACCGTACCGCAAACTGACACAGGTAGATGGGTAGAGTATACTCAGGCGTTGAGATAACTATCATTAAGGAACTCGGCAAAATAGCCCCGTAACTTCGGGAGAAGGGGTGCCTGCGGCGTGAAAGCGCTTGCAGGTTTCAATAAAATGGACCAACCGACTGTTTAGCAAAAACACAGGGCTCTGCAAACTCGTAAGAGGAAGTATAGAGTCTGACACCTGCCCAGTGCTGGAAGGTTAACAGGATGGGTTATCCGTAAGGAGAAGCTCAGAATCGAAGCCCCAGTAAACGGCGGCCGTAACTATAACGGTCCTAAGGTAGCGAAGTACCTTGTCGGGTAAGTTCCGACGCGCATGAATGGTGTAACGAGTTGGACGCTGTCTTGATGATAGACTCAGTGAAATTGTAGTTCCGGTGAAAATGCCGGATACCCGCGACTGGACGGAAAGACCCCGTGCACCTTTACTATAACTTGACATTGATCTTTGGATAGGTTCGTGTAGGATAGGCGGGAGACTGTGATACTATGGCGCCAGCTGTAGTGGAGTCATCCTTGAAATACCGCCCTTATTCGTTCGAAGATCTAACTTTAAATTTCCGTAATCCGGATAAAGGACATTGTCTGGTGGGTAGTTTGACTGGGGTGGTCGCCTCCTAAATTGTAACGGAGGCATTCAAAGGTTCCCTCATGACGAATAGAAATCGTCTGTAGAGCGCAAAAGTATAAGGGAGCTTGACTGCAAGACATACAGGTCGAGCAGGTGCGAAAGCAGGATTTAGTGATCCAGTGGTTCTGTATGGAAGGGCCATTGCTAAATGGATAAAAGGTACGCCGGGGATAACAGGCTAATCTCTTCTGAGAGTTCATATCGACGAGGAGGTTTGGCACCTCGATGTCGGCTCATCGCATCCTGGGGCTGAAGAAGGTCCCAAGGGTTTGGCTGTTCGCCAATTAAAGCGGTACGTGAGCTGGGTTCAGAACGTCGTAAGACAGTTCGGTCCTTATCTGTCGTGGGCGTAGGGTATTTGAGAGAGGCTGTTCCTAGTACGAGAGGACCGGAATGGGCAAACCTCTGGTGTTCCAGTTGTTCCCCAAGAGCAACGCTGGGTAGCTAGGTTTGTAAGAGATAACCGCTGAAAGCATCTAAGTGGGAAACTCGTCTCAAGATAAGATACCCCGTTATAGTCGCAAGACTATAACATTAAGATTCCTTGTAGACTACAAGGTTGATAGGCTGGATGTGTAAGCACAGTAATGTGTTCAGCTAACCAGTACTAATAAATCGAATGTTTTAGCCAATCTATAAAAAAAGCTAAAGACGTGTAGTTATTTAACAACAACATTTACAAATATTTCAAAGCATCCAAGAAAAAAATTATTAAAAATTTCTGGTGCGTATAGCTTTGGGGCAACACCCGTTCCCATCTCGAATACGGTAGTAAAGTTCAAAGCGTCGATGATACTTGGCTGGAGACGGCCTGGGAAAGTAGATAGCGCCAGGATTAAATTTTAGGACTTCATACCTCAAAATATGAAGTCCTTCTTTCTTTAAAATCATCCATCCAGCATACATTTACACAATATTTTAAAACACACATGCTCAAAAGTTTGATTATCAAAAATTTCCGGTGCGTATAGCTTTGGGGTAACACCCGTTCCCATCTCGAATACGGCAGTAAAGTTCAAAGCGTCGATGATACTTGGCTGGAGACGGCCTGGAAAAGTAGATAGCGCCGGGATTATAAATTACACAAAAAAGAGCTCCATAGAAATATAGAGCTCTTTTTTTTCGCCTTTTTTAAAAAATTCAGTTATTTTTTATACAAATTATATCGTGCATTGATAAATTAATTTACTATTTCGTTCGTTATATCGCATGTATGAAATTATTTATAATTAATAACTATCAAAATTAAGCAATATAGAATATATTTTTAAAATAGTCTTGTTAGCAATAAAAAAATTCTATATTTTTCATCTCTCTTTTTAGTAAGATATGCAACACCTATACAATTAAATATATACTATGTACAATTATTACGATCTAATGGAACAGTTATGCGCGCTACATTATATACATTAATGTTATTATTTTTGGTATTTTTAAATTTTTCTATTTCATTTGCTATGTCTGATCAAGCAAATAAACGTGTTATGTTTCAAGGCCAGCAGTACTACATTATGCACTTACTTATTAAAGGTTGTCGTCATAAATCACATCCATTTTCAGCAACACCTGTTATAAGAAAAATAGATAATGCGTTTTGCTATAAGAGTCAAGATGATGTGCATAATTTGACTGCAGATGATTTTATAGATATTCATAAAGGCAATTACATATATATAGACAATTGTACAGTACATACTACGCGTTTAAGTCAAGGAAAGATTGTTCCAATAAGTTTACTTGTTCTTGGAACCAATGATGAAAATGATTTAGAGTTGTTTGAAACGTCTTATGACCCAAGTAAAATAATTCTTGTTGATAACAAGAGTATTAAAATACCATTATCATAATTAGAGTTAGTCGATAGTTTATATTTCAATATATAATATAATTTTTCTATGTAAATAAAGGGTTTTGATATGAAAAATAGTTTGTTTTTGGCTTTTTCTTTGTTATGTATTTCACAATTATCTCTAGCTTATGTAGAATCAAAAAATACAGAAGCATATCAAACTCATTTTTTTATGGGTTGTTTAAAATTTAATGATAATAATGAAAATCGCAAGGCAGCTGACATTTTTAGTCAAATTTGCGATAATCAGGAAGAGTTAGATGCGATAAGAGTATTATCAAAAGATGTTGATATAAGATTATTTATGCATAATATTAATTTGATACTATTATTAGAAGATTTAATTCATAATAATAAAGAATCAGTAGGGCAAGATAACGTAAATATTTTATCTTTCCTTACTCAATCAATCAAAGAATCTTATGTAGATAAGCTTGAAGATTCAAAGCAATTTTAAAAGAATGCACTTATTTTAAAAAACAAAAAGCAGCGACTTTATAAAAAGATCGCTGCTTTTTTTATATTTAATACGATAGCGTATTAGCCAACTTTTGTTCCAGGCGCAACTTGTTCAACTAGGCCAACAATTTTAAGCCCTGATAATTCATCAAGAGCAAACAGCATCATGCCATGCGAATCAAAACCCATCATTTTACGAGGTTTTAAGTTTACAACAAACAAACCTTGTTTGCCTTTCATCTCCTCTGGGCTGTAATGTTTACGGATTCCAGAAAGAACTTGGCGCATACCAAGAGGTCCAAAGTCAACTTGAGACTTTAATAATTTATCTGAACCAGTTACAATTTCGCAATCAATAATAGTACCAATGCGTAAATCTAATTTTATAAAATCTTCAATACCGATATTTTCTGTACCATTTTCTACTGGTTTAGCTGCAGGAGTTACACTTGCTTGTGTTACTTCTGGAGTTTTTATAACAGCTTGTTGAGCAGGCTTTACTTGTGGTTGAGCTGCTTGAGTAACTTCTTCAATATCTTCTTTTTTAATTTCTGACTTTGCAAACAACGTTGCAATTTGTTGAATAATAAATGAATTTTTCCACGACATAGTTTTCATGCTTTCTTTATAATTTATAGATGTATCAAATGGACAGCCTAAGCTATTAAGCATAAGTTCCATTTTTGCTGGCATCACAGGCCATAATAAAATGCCAATAATTTGTAAACTATGTACAGTTGCAGACATAATTTCTAAGAATTTTTCTCGATCATGTTTGATAACTTTCCAAGGCTCATGCTCATGAAAATAAGCATTTACCAAGTTAATATAATCCCAAATGCGAGCAACTGCACGATATAACATTCCTTGATCGACAAGTGACCATACATCATCACAGATAATTTGACACTGTTTTTGTAGCTCTAATGATGAATGAGACCATTGTGCAGGTGGGTTAAGATGTGTTGCTTCATTTTTAACAACAAGTGTTGCCATTCGGTTGAGTAAGTTACCAAAAGCATTTGCAAGCTCTGCGTTAATCGATTGTGATATATCTTCGAATTTAAATTCTGAGTCTTGGGTTATTGCCATTTTTCGTGTCAGGTAATATCGCATTTCATCAACACCATAATCTTGCGCAAGTTGCATTGGATCAATAGCATTTCCAAGTGATTTTGACATCTTTTGATCACCGACTTTAATCCAACCATGAACCAATAATTTTTTAGGCATTGCTAAACCAGATGCCATTAAAAAAGCAGGCCAGTAAATAGCATGGAATCGAACAATGTCTTTACCCATAATTTGTAAATCTGCAGGCCACCATTTGGCTAATTCTTGTGCGCGCGAATCATCACCATAACCAATTGCGGTGATATAATTATTTAACGCATCAGCCCATACGTAGGTAACGTGTAGATTATCATCAGGAAACGGAATGCCCCAAGAAACTGTTGTACGAGAAATGCTGAGATCTTTTAAGCCACCTTTAACGAAATTGACAATTTCAGCCATGCGTTCTTTTGGGGTAATAAAATTTGGGTTTTCTTCATAGAATGCAAGTAAGCGATCTTGGTATGCAGAGAGTTTAAAGAAATAACATTCTTCAAATACTTCACCAGTTAACCGTGAACAATCTGGGCAGGTAAGAGCTTTACCTACTTCAGTTTCTTGGCTATCTTTTTCGGTAACAAACGATTCACATGGAGTACAATACCAACCCTTATATGATCCTTTGTAGATATCGCCTTGCGCAATTAATCGTTGCAACCATGTTTGAACGCCTGCGATATGTTGCTGATCAGTAGTTCGTATAAAATAATCATATGCAATATTGTATGTATTCCATACTGATGTGTAATCATCAATAAAACTATCAGTAAACTCTTTTGGTTTCATACCAGCTTTTTCTGCTGCTTGAGCTACTTTTTGCCCATGTTCATCAGTACCAGTTAAAAAAAATACTTCTTGACCAGCTACTTTATGGTAACGAGCTGCAACATCAGCAAGTAAGGTTGAGTATAAAGATCCTAAATGTGGTCGAGCAGTCACATAATAAATAGGTGTGGTTACATAAAATTTATTATGCTTTTGATTGCTATTTTGCATAGTAATGAATTCCTAAAAAGATTTAAATGCGATCCAGATGTCATTAATTTGTTTTTGAGTTAATACATTGGGAAAAATTTGTAATTTTTTAAAGTTTTTCTGCCCAGGCAAGCAGTCTTGCACGCCAATATATTCTTGTGGTAGCTCTTCTAAAACATCTTTGACCGTAGGCAAAAGACAAAATTCTTTGCAACTCAACATCATCATTTCATGGTTATAGATATAGTTAATGAACTGATAAACTAAATCATCTTTTTGCGATGAAGCACAAATAACAATATTACTAATCAATAAAAGTGTCCCTTCATCGGGAATCGTAAAAGCAAGATCATTATCAGTAAGCATTTCACGAACAATACGTTCTCTTTGCCCTACAACAAGTGGATAGGTTTTAGATGTTAAGAAATATCCTTGTTGAAAATCTGTGTATGCTCCAACCCAAGATTTTTGTGCAAGAAATAATTCTTCAATTGTTTGTAATTGTTGTGTATTGAGTTGAGTGCTGTTCCATCCTAAATATTTTAATGATAGGAAAATTGCTTCTCGTGAATCATCAACCATGCTAATTTGCTTGCAAGGGACTTGCTTTTTATTAAATATAAGATTCCATGAATTAGATGGTAAACCATCTTGAAAATAACTATGAGTGTAGCCAAGACCAAGAACATCCCAGTAGATTGGTAAAGAGTATTCATTTGCAGGATCAAACGACATATTCATAAACTCAGGATATAATCTATCGATAAAATCACATCGAGAATGATCTATTTTTTTAAGAAACCCTTGTTGAATTAAAGGTTGAATGATGTATTCTGATGGCAAAATGATATCACAATTGAGGTCTTTTGCGATTTCAAATTTAGTGATAAGTTCTTCATTACTTTCGTAATAATTAACATATATTTTAATACCCGTGTCTTTTTCAAATTTTTGAAGTATTGATTCATCGATTTTATCTGACCACATGTAAATTGATAATGAACGTTGTGGTACAAAGTAGTGTGATACGTAGGAAAGTAGTATAAATCCTGTAATGCAAGATAACCAAAACAAAATAAATAAAAGCCGAATGTTAATTTTCACAAAAGATAAAATATAACTTTGTTTTTCAGAATTGTTATGAAATTTTTTCATCATGTGCCGCCAATCGAGCTTGTAATAATGATATAGCTAATACAAAAAAACTACTGATTAATAACATAATTGTTGAAAGTGCATTAACTGTTGGTGATATGCCAGATCGTATCATGGTAAAAACATACAATGATAATGTTTGAGCTGATGAACCTGCACAGAAAAATGATATAACAAAATCATCAAAAGAAACAATCATAACGAGCAATGTTGAAACTAAAATTGCAGGATATAAAAAAGGCATAACAACATGACGGAAGGTGTACCATGATGAAGCCCCTAAATCTAATGAAGCTTCTACTAAGCGGTGATCAAGTTCATCTAATCGTGCTTTTAAAATTGGAATAGTAAACCCAAGGCCAAGCAGTGTGTGACCTATAATTAACGTGATAACACCAAGTGGTATCATAAAATAAGAAAATAGACTGAGCATTCCTACAGCGATAGCGATATCAGGAACTAATATATTGCTATAAAAGAAATAAGAGACTTTGGTTCTCATTTTTTTAGCTCCATATACCAGCATAAGACCAAGCAATACGCTTAAGCAAGCTGAACTAATTGCAACCGTAACTGAATTTTGAAAAGCTCTCCATATTTCAACCGAATGGAATAGTTCGTAGTACCAACAAAATGATGCGCCTGTCCACTGAGCAGGAAAACCACCCTTGTTAAATGAATACATGGTGAGAATAATAATTGGGAGATACAAAAAAATGCAAAAAATTCCTACATACAAAGGTAGAAAAATTTTTTTTAGTCTTAATTCCATAGCAAACCCTAACGCATAATTTTGGACTGCAGAGTTATTTTATTAAACAACCAGTAATAGGCAAGAGCCGATAAAAACAACATCCCGCAACTTAAACAAATAAATGCTGCTCCAAGATGCCAATCTTTTCCAATAAAAAAATATTCCGAGATTAATGTTCCTACAAAAAAGAGTTTCATACCACCAAGTAATGATGGAATTACATATTCTCCAAATGAAACAACATACACTAAAAAGAATCCTGCTTGAACACCTGGCATAGAGAGTGGTAATATAATACGCCAAAATGTTGTACGAAATGAAGCACCTAGATCATATGACGCTTCAATTAGCTTGGTATCAATCTTTTCTAAGGATGAATATAACGGCATGATCATGAATGGTAAATAAACATGAAACATAACTAAATAGATTGCAAAATAACTATTTAAAAAATTAAGTGGTTTTTGTATAACGCCTAAAAACATGAGTGTATGATTAATCACACCATTTTTCTCGAGGATGAAAAACCATGCATACACTTGCACTAAAAGATTAATCAAAAATGGAATTGATAATAAGAACAAGAAAAAAAACTTAAATCGTTTTACGTACAAAGCTAAAAAATATGCAATTGGGTATGCAATTAAAAGACTGGCGATTGCAGTTGTACTTGCAAGCATAATTGATCGCAAGATAATTCGTATATGTGATAAATCAATTATTTCATAAAAATTATTAAGCGTAAATGATTGGACCAGTTGAGATCCTTGACCTTGCGATAAGCTTAAAATAAGAACAAAAATAAGTGGTAACACTAAAAAAGCAAATTGCCAAATAAAAGCAGGAGTTACAAGAAAAAAGTATGTTTCGGCTTTTATTAATTTTTTAATCTCTTCAAACATTATGACCCTAATTTTTTAACAAGACGCTGTTTTCCTTTTGCCAGTACACGTTGACTATTTCATCATAGTCGATAGTCTCTTTTGGAAAATGTTCTTCATTTTGCTCAAAGACTTGCATAACGCTTCCATTAGGCAGTGCTATGTTGTACTGAGTTGATCTTCCATGATAAATAATTGCGCTGACGGTTCCTGTTACATGGTTAGAAAAACCAACTAATAAACGCTTACTAATTTCAACTTTTTCAGGTCGAATGCTTAAATAAACTCTTTTTTGCTGCAAAAGATCTTGCCAGTTTCCAACCATTGGGACCAATACACGATTAAATTCATCGATATACAAATACAATTCTTCTCGTTCTAGCACAAGATGTCCATGAAGAATATTTGTCGACCCAACAAAGCGTGCAACCATGGTTGATTGAGGGAATTCATAAATTTCTTTTGGTGTTCCAACTTGTTCTATTTGGCCATTTTTGCCCATAATAGCCATTTGATCAGCAACCGTTAAAGCTTCTGTTTGATCATGGGTAACATAAATAAATGTCATACCAAGTTCTTCTTGAAGCTCAATAAGCTCTACTAAAACTCTTTCACGTAAACGTAAATCTAATGCTGCTAAAGGCTCGTCAAGTAGCAATACATCAGGTTCGTTAATAACAGCGCGGGCAATTGCAACTCGTTGCTGTTGTCCACCAGATATTTGACGAACTGATTTATGTTTTAACTGTTCAAGCCCAAACAATTTTAACATTTTAGCAACTTTACGTTCGATTTCAGCTGCTGGAATTTGTTTAACTCTCAATCCATACGCAATGTTATCAAACACATCAAAGTGAGGGAATAAAGCATAATTTTGAAATACAGTGTTTACTTGTCGTTGATTAATAGGTAAATGAGAAATATTTGTATTACCTAAAAAAACTTGCCCTTGATCAGGTTCTTCAAAACCTGCAATCATGCGCAAAACAGTTGTTTTACCACAACCACTTGGTCCAAGTAATGCAAAAAATTTACCACTAGGTATCTCAAGATTAAAGTTATTTAAAATTAAGTCAGACCCAAATGATTTTGTTACATTTTGTAGCTTTATGCTTTTCATAATCTCACTCCACTGTGTTATATATTGCAAACCTTTTTCTTTTCTGAGAATTTTGCAAAAAATATTGGTGCTATGACATCAGCTAAAGTGCATGGCAAAACAACAGCAATAATCATTAACAAAAAGAATAGTCCAAAGTGTGAGTAAAAATCTGACAATCCATGACCAACTGCATAAAAAATAGAAGCCATTGCGCTAATAAAAGTATGCAAAAAGTGTAAAAGTAATGAATTTTCTTTTGTTCTAAATTCTGGTAATTGAGACATCACCCAACCATTAAATAATCCAACAAAAAGAAATGGTAAAATATTTGGTAGCTCTGAAGCAAAACAAATATGAAGATCCATTTCGATACCTAACATAAGACCTGCAGCATAAGGAAGCAAGACATCAGACAATGTACAAAAAATCATTGATGAAACTGTTCCAACCATTAAACCAATCCATACTCTTTGTGAATATCTGCGGAAGGTTACAATTGTACCGCTTGTTGCAAATAGAATATGAGCAAAATGGAACGAATGGAAAAGAACATCTAATCCTGCTGTCTGAGTTGTTACTTCATGATGTCCACCGCAACATGTTGATGCTACCGTAGCAATAGCTTCTGGATTTGAATAAAAAAGAACATGAATCATGGTTAAAAGCATTAATGCTAAAGCAACAGACATTGTTGCATAAGGAAAATGATGCAAAAGTTCATGATAAAAAGATTGCCACATTGTTCTTTTTTCATGATTATGAGTTTCTACGCACATAGTAGCCTCCATAAAATTATTAATATTTCTTGATTTTTATACTTATAAGTATAGCAAAAAAATTCAATTTTAATAATAAATTAAAAATGGTTAATATTGCTATATATGTATATTATTTTTATTTATATACTAATAAAAAATCTAGGCATTATTCTAACTTTTTAGAATCTCATAGTAAGGAAATTGTTATGGCTCATAATAAAAATTATATACCTGGAAGTTTTTTACAATTTTCTCCAAGTATTGTTTTTGTCTTTACTTTTATGCTGTTATATCTATTTTTTGCATCCTATTATACATCAATTTTACCCATTATTCTTATGAGTTTGCCTCTTTGCACTGTTTTAATAACAACGGCATACGCTTTTTTTACTTTCAAAAAAACAACTTCAGTATATGAAAAAATAAGAATTTTTTTAGTGGATCAATTAATCAGTCAACATCATATTTTTATGCTAGTTTTATTGGCTCAGCAATATTTTGCCATGCTCTTGCCATAACTGGTGGAATTGTTACGGCAATTAATCTTGGCGTTCTTGTATTACCAGCTCAATGGATACTACCAGTCATGTTTTTAATTGCAATTGGGTTATCTATGGTGATTAAGTCGTGGACTGTATCTGTTGTTGTATTTATGCCAATCTCTTACGGCATTGCTCAGTGCTTACAGATCGATGTAGCTTTAATGGCATCAACTATGCTGAGTGGAATTATCTGTGGATATCAGCTATCAATGTTTTCAGGGGTTATGAATCAGTATGAAAAAATAAAAGAAATTTTGTGGCTTATTGTTCCTGCAGTTGGTGGAACATGTATTGTATTATGCATGTATCGTTATCAATTATTTGACCATTCATTTTATCAAGCATTAAGATCATCTTTATTTGTGCAAGATTACATAACTATCGTACCGCTTTTATTCTTTATAGTTGCAGCAACATTACACGCAGATCTTATTATGAACATATTTGTTTGTTCTTGTTCATCGTTGGCCATAGGCATTTTTCAAAATAAAATATCATATGCAGATGCTGTTATATCACTGTTTGAAGGGTACTATTCTCAGCCAGAGATGATTAAATTAATGATTTTATGCATTTTATTATCAGGTCTTACTAACATTGTTAATTATAATCATGGATTTCATTATCTTGTTGATCTTGTTAAACAGAAAAATAAAAATGGATATGTACGACAATTTTTTATGATTTTTATTTTAATAATTATTAGTACAACTATTGGTTTAGATACGGTATCAATTAACGTTTTAATGCCGATGATGAAAAAAATAAGTGACCGATATGCTGTATCATACCAACGAGCGTTGGCACTCTTATATGTAATCAGTACGACCGTTTGTTGCTTTTTGCCATACGCATCTTGCATGTTGCTAGCTAGTTATCTTGGAAGAGCTTCTATCATGAGCATGATTCAGTATATGTTGTATCCTGCATTCATAATTGCATGGTCTTTTATTTCAGTATGTATCGGTAGCTATCAAAAAACATCTAAAAAATATTTTTATCGATCAATAAATTAAATAATTTGTTATATACCGTTATCAAATGTTTACCTATTCTCAATTAATTTTTTTATAAAAATAAGTGTTGAAATTACGATGATTACATTTGTTAGAATACTAAAAAAGAATTGAAGTAGTATTTTATACGATAAAGGGTTTGTTATGTCGATGCACCACTATACCCAGAAAGAAATATCACAGATAAAGCGCAACTGGCTGCAAGCTTTGTATATATTTTTTGGATGGGATTGTATCAGTATATTGTTTAATATTACAACAGAGATAGTTAATGAATATTCTTTCATTCGGGCTTTGTGCATTGCAGTCATCGCATATAGTTTGTTGTTTTTTTTCTATTGGTTAAGTTACTATTATGGATATAAAAAACCATGGAATAGTTTTTTACTTGTTAGTGCATTGTTTGGATTTTTATTTTCGGTGTGTGGTATAATCTTAAAACTCTCTCAAATTGGCATGATAATTATCGAAGGATCATCTTTCGATGGAATATTGCTTATTAATGTATTGAGTTCATTATCTCTTTTTGCAGTGCGAATTTATTATTATTATATGAGCTATAAGCTTTATTGTGTTTATGATTTATTTAAAATGTCGAAAATAGATATATTTACAATAATTAAGTAAAAAAAGGTGAGCGTAATGCTCACCTTTTTTTATATCTTGAACAAATGTTCAATTACTCAATGATTTTGTTATCACGGATTAATTCAGCATTTTTGTTACCAACATAGATCGCAGCGATTAACCAAATAGCAATAAAGCCAAGGCCAATCATTATTCCAAGTGCCATTAAATTAGCAACTTTAAACGCTTGTTTAGCACCAACGTTTAATGAATTGTTAATTGCAGAACCAGCAGCTTTACTTCCACGTGATCCAACAGTATCAGTAATACCTTTTATTTTGAATTTAGCGTCGTTGCTTGTTGGAATGTGCATCATTATTTATTAGCAAGTATCAAAAAACATCTGAAAAATATTTTTATCGATCACTCAGTTAAACAATCTTTGATACCTGAAATGGGCAATTCTTTTTTCGATATTTTTTGTAAAAATAAGTATTGAAATTACGATGATTAGATGTGTTAGAATGGTAAAAAAAGAATTTTAAAATTATCGTATATGTTTTAGGAGTTTTTATGTCAATGCATCATTATACTGACAAAGAAATATCTCAGGCAAAGCGCAACTGGTTGCAAGCTTTATATATACTTTTTGGATTCGCTTGTGTGGGTATATTATCAGAGACATTTAATAATTATTCTGGTCTACTGACTTTGAGGACTGAAGCAATAGCCTATATTGGATTGTTTTTATCATATGGATTAACTTATTATTATGGATATAAAAAACCATGGAAAAGTTTTTTATTGGTTAATACAGTATTAGGATTTGTAGTCTTGCTGTGTAATATTGGTATAAAAATTTATAATATAAGCAGCATGTTTATGCAAGGATCACGACTTACTACATTGATTTTGATTACATTGAGTTCATTATTCTTTTTTGTAGTAAAAATTTATTACTACTATATGAGTTATAAACTTTATTCTGTCTATGACGCTGTAGACTCTCAAAAATAAAATAATCTGTACAAAAAAGGCTCGAAATTTTCTCGAGCCTTTTTTATTTTTATAGCGGTTATTTTTTATAAAAAATATTAAAAATAACAATTACTCAACATCAAGATTATCTTAAGTAATTTTTGTTATATAAATTAAATTTAATTCACTATCGTTATAATCAAACGGCTGAATACATGCTTTATTGTCAGGCGGCAGTACAAATGCTTTTTCTTTTTCTTGAAGAATAATGGTTCCGGCTTTGCGTCTATCAATTTCATGAAATTCTATGAATGATGCTGCAAGTTCTTTATACATATCATCATAACCTTGAGTGATATTGGTAGGAATTTTATTGATAATTCTTATACTTCCGAGAGAACATTCAGCAATTGTAGCAGGTTGCAAAGATGCAAAAGATAGTTGATTGATAAGGGCGAATAAACAAAATAATAGTATTTTTTTCATGAGACTTTTTTTTAAGAATGTTGTTTATAATTTTTAAAATAAAAGAAGGTGAGCATCAAGCTCACCTTCTTTTATATATCTTGAACAAATGTTCAATTACTCAATGATTTTGTTATCACGGATTAATTCAGCATTTTTGTTACCAACATAGATCGCAGCGATTAACCAAATAGCAATAAAGCCAAGGCCAATCATTGTTCCAAATGCCATTAAGTTAGCAACTTTTAATGCTTGTGTAGCACCAACGTTTAATGAATTGTTGATTGCAGAACCAGCAGCTTTACTTCCACGTGATCCAACAGTATCAGTAATACCTTTTACTTTGAATTTAGCGTCGTTGCTTGTTGGAATGTACATCATTTCTTTTGTTGGGTTGTTAACTGCGTATGAAATTGCAGTTACTAACATCATAACGCCAAAAGTAGCCCATAGTAAGCTTTCTGGAGATGGATTTGTTAGCGAGTAAATGTACAATGAAATTAATGAAATACCAAACATAACTGGGTATAACATAATACAGAATTTTAATCCGTATTTTTTCATGATGTAGCTTGTACCAAGTAAAGCCATTGCAAATGCTAATAGATTTGTCATGAAACCAAACCAACCTAAGAACACGTCAAAGTTAAGACCTGGAATAACTGAAGCTTGTGATTTCATTTGGAAATCAACGATAGTTTTAACAATTTCATAGAATGTTGAAACTATGAATACAGCTAAAAGATAAGGTTTTGTTAATAAAAGACGAACACCAGCCATAATATCAGGCTTTTGTTTCTTTTCAATTTTATCGCTTACTAATTGAGAAGCTGGAATTTTAGTTACGATTTGGTTAATCATTACCATTACTAAAATAGTAGTTACTGTACAAAGAGCATAAATAGCCCAGCTTGGAATACCAAACACAAGTAAAGAAGAACCACCAATAGTACCGATTTGAGCAACTGCAATCATGAAAGGGAATGCTCTTTTAGCTTCATCAGTTCTATTGCAACTTACAGCAAATGACCAGAATAAAGCAATAACTAAAGAACCAAAACTTTCTGTAGCAAAATATACAGCAACACCAAGTGCAGCTAAAGGATATGCTCCAATGTACGCTGGACCAAAGTTTTTAAGAGTAAATAATGCAATAGATGTTAAACCAAACAAAAATGCATAAAATGAACAGAAAACATAGAATAATTTATGCTTTTCCATAACATCAAGTAGACGAGTGTAAAGAACTACAACCGCAGCTACGATGAAAGGAGTAATCATTTTTAGTGTTGGAACAAGATCTTTACCGTATCCATCAGCCCAACCTAAAGATGTAGGGAATGCGATTTTGAAAACTAAAGAATCTTTTAGTAAACGTAGCGCCCAATATGAACCAAGAATGAAGAATAAAGCTACAGCAAAAAGACTGAACTTTAAAACTTCTTCCTTCTTAATATCAGGATAAAAAAAACGAACAATCGAACTTACCATATAAGTACCTTATGTTATGGTTAAAAAATGATTTTATTAATATAATAGACCAAATATTACTGTATAATAAAAAACTATTTTCGTATAGGCTTATTTTTTCTCCATATAATTGTTAGTAATAATGATATCACCAAAAAGAACTGATAATACAGATAGGGTAGCAAAGATATTGTTGATACATGTGCCATTGATGCTGCTAAAAGCAGTTGAGGCGTGTAAGGCAATAATCCTTGTATTGTACATGATCCTATATCAAGGATGCATGCTGTCTCTGCATTATCAATTGCATAATCTTCACCAATCTCTGCTGCTATTGGTCCAGCAATAATAATTGCAATTGTATTAATTGCAATTGTAATATTAATGAATACAACAAGAAGCAGCATTGCAAGTTTTGCATAACCAGGGCTTGATATTTTGTGTCGAAGTTTATTAATAATATAATCAACACCACCATTGTAGGTAATAATGCTTGATAAACCTGATAACAAAAGAACAAGAATAAATACGTTGACCATTCCTTTTGAATTATAAAATCCATCAAAAAGAAGATTAATTGCTGCCAGGATTGTGATATTTTGTAAAATTACTCCTAGACCTAAGGCAAAAATAATTCCTAAAACAAGTACAATCATGATATCAATGCCAGTCAAAGCAAGATAAAAAGTTGCTACATATGGCAAAGTTTTTATGATATCTATCAAAGAAACAGCCGCTCTATAATGTATATCTATAGCTGGCACCATGACATAATTTTTATACGCTAATATAAAAAGAGAAGCAACAAAAGCAGGTAATGCAATTTTACTATTTAAAAGAAGCTTTTTTGTCATCGTTGTATTCGTAACTTTGACTGCTGCAATAGTTGTATCTGATAATATTGATAAATTATCTCCAAACATAGCACCACAAACAATTGTTGCTGCCATAAGAGCAGGGTCTAATGTTAGATGAGTAGCAATGTTAACTGCAATTGGCATAAATGCTGCAATTGCACCCATAGAAGTACCAACAGTAAATGAAAATAGTGATGATACTATAAACATTCCTGGCAAAATGCACCACGTTGGAATAATTGATAAACAAATGCTGACTGCTGAATCTATACCACCAGTAGCTTGAAGAATCGTTGTAAACACCGTGCTTAATAAAAATATATAACACATGTGAATAACGATTGAATTACTTGAACCGTGTACAAAAATTTCTACTTTTTTATTCCATGATTCTTTTTTTCTAAAAGTGAAAAATGAAGATATCAAGGCTATAAAAGCAGCGCAGATAGCAAAGTTATCTCTGATAATTCCATCGGCACTATACACTATGTTTAAAAGTGCAAAGATTGCTAAAAAAACAATAAATGGAAGTAATGAACTAAATTTTGGTTTCATATTTTCTCTTATTGATTTGTTTCAGGGTCAAGATGTAATTTATAATCACATGTTTTTTCTGAGCAACTAATATTAGTTCCAGCTTTCGTTACTTTTTTCAACAGATACGGTGCTTTGCATGTTGGGCATGGTTTATTTTCGATATCAGCAAAAATTGCAAATTTACAGGTTGGATATGAAGAACAACCCCAGAACTTTCCACCACGCCATTTACGTTCAATAACATTACCTGCGCATTGAGGGCAAGGGAAAGGTGCAATATTTTGTTTAATATACTTACATGTTGGGTAACCAGAGCACGCAGTAAATTCTCCAAAGCGACCTTTCATGAGTCGTAAGTGACTGTTGCATGAAGGACAAGTTTCTTCAAGTAATTGGGGTCCTTGAGCTTCTACTAAAGAAAGTGTGCCATCTTCAGAACGAGCAAAATTGCTGGTGAACTTACATTCAGGATAACCTGGACATCCAATAAATTCGCCTGTTTTACCAATACGAATAACTAATTTGTGAGCATTGCATTGAGGGCACGTAATATCAGTCGGTACAACATTTTTACGAGTTGTATCTTCTTGAAACTTTGTTAAATCTTGCGAAAATGATGTGTAAAATTCACGCAATAAAACGTCACGATCCATGTCACCATGAGCAACTTTATCCAGATCTTCTTCCATAATAGCAGTGAATCGAGTATCCATAATTTTAGGAAGATTTTCAGATAACATTTCTGTTACTCTGCTACCAAGCTCTGTTGGTGTAAATCTTTTTTTATCAATAGTTACGTAGGTACGAGCTTGAATAGTCGTTAAAATTGTTGCATAGGTACTTGGCCGACCAATTCCTAATTTCTCAAGTTCTTTAACCAGTGTTGCTTCAGAGTAGCGTGGAGGTGGTTGTG
Source organism: Candidatus Chromulinivorax destructor (assembly GCF_003366055.1). Classification (NCBI taxonomy): domain Bacteria; class Candidatus Babeliae; order Candidatus Babeliales; family Candidatus Chromulinivoracaceae; genus Candidatus Chromulinivorax; species Candidatus Chromulinivorax destructor. The sequence continues at coordinate 892,615 of NZ_CP025544.1, forward strand.
TGAAATGTTGTTTAGGGTCAATTTTTGTCAAATCTAAGCTATCTTTTTCATTGATGCTTTGTGGAATTTTGACATTTTTTTCAGACTCTTCTTCATCATCAGTTTGATACGCTTTTAAAAACCCATCAAATAATAAAGTTGAACCCGTCACTTTAAAGGTGTACTTACCACCAGTAATCACAACTTGGCGTTGGGCGTAGAGAGCAGGTTTCATTTGGCATGCAATGAATCGAGTCCAAATTAAGTTATATAATTTGTAAATATCTGATTCAACGTATGGCTTAATGTCTTCTGGCTTAACATTGACATCAATTGGACGAATTGCTTCGTGGGCATCTTGTGCGGCATTTTTTTGTGAATACATATTTGCTGATGCAGGTAAGTATTCTTTACCGTAGGCTGCAGGAATAAATTCACGAGCTTGATCGATTGCAGTTTGAGACAGTCTTGTTGAATCTGTTCTCATATAGGTAATTAACGCAACAGGGTTTTTTGCATCACCAAGTGCGACACCCTCATACATATTTTGCGCAAGTGACATAATTTTTTTAACAGCAAAGTTTAATTTATTAGCACCAGCTTGTTGTAAAGAACTGGTAATAAAAGGAGCAACTGGATTTTTAGTTCTCTTTTTATCGTTAATGCTATCAATTGCAAACTGTTCTTGTTTAAGAGCTTGAATAACTTTATCAACTTTTTCTTGCGATTCAAGTTCGATGGCTTTTTTATTAATATGTGTTAATAAAGCGGTCATGGTGTCATGAGTAGGAGTTTTAAATGTTCCTTCAATTGACCAATATTCTTCAACCTTAAAGCTTCTAATTTCTGTCTCTCGTAAACAAATAATTTTAAGAGCTACCGATTGTACGCGCCCAGCAGAAAGTCCTTTGGTAATTTTTCTCCATAAAATAGGAGAGACTTCATAACCTACCCATCTATCTAAGATACGACGAGCTTGTTGTGCAGCAACTTTCTTAAGATCAACTTTTGATGGATTATTAATAGCTGCAGTAATAGCGGGTTTAGTAATCTCGTTAAAGCTGATTCTATGAATATGTTCAGGTTTAATTACTTTTAAAATTTCTTGTTCTACGTGCCACGCAATAATTTCACCTTCACGATCAGGATCTGGTGCCAGATACACTTCGCTTGAATTTTTTGCTTCTTTAACAAGGTCTTTAATAACTTTGTCTTTTTTATCAATTGCAACATATTCAAGTTTAATGGTATCGCCCATGGTAATACCAAGATTTTTTTTAGGTAAATCTTTAATATGCCCGACTGTCGACATGATAGTAAAATCATTGCCAAGAAATTTTGCAATGGTTTTTATTTTTGCAGGTGACTCAACTATGAGTAATTTTTTTTTCATTTTTTGTTGTTTTTAAGCACCTAAATAGTTGTTTTCAATATTGTAATCATAGTTTATTTTTTTAAGATACATGGTTTTTAGAAAAAAAGTCAAATCAATAGATCTTTCAATTTATAATATTTCATGATAGATTACTCGATATTAACTAACTATCAGTAAGCAAAATATTAAAAAAGGAGCAGCCCCTTGCATCTACTTTTTAGATTTGCGTATGCACATTGGTTATACATCGCAATTCCTCTTTTTATTCTCATTATACTTATCAAAAGATACTATACGCGTCAGACGCTGTATCAATATCCTCTTGTAAATTTCATTATACATCACGCTCAAAAGGTATCATTATTACCTGTTAAAATTCTATATATGGTAAGATTTTTAATTTTATCGCTCATGATATTATTATTAGCAAAACCTCAACTCGTAGATCAAAAATCAAAGGTCACTGTTGAAGGAATTGATATTATGATGGTGCTGGACGTTTCAGGTAGTATGAATTTTTTTGATGATATTAAGGATAATAGATCTCGTCTTGATATTGCAAAACAAGAAGCGATTAATTTTATAAAAAAACGTCATAATGATGCCATTGGTATTGTTATTTTTGGTCAATATGCAATGACTGCATGTCCGTTAACTCTTGATAAAAAGATACTTGAATCAAGTATATCATCTCTTTTTATTTCTCAACATGATTCCATTCATAGTGGTACGGTGATTTCGCAAGCAGTAATTACTGCAAGTCGACGTTTACAAAAATCAGAATCAAAAAGTAAAATTATCATTTTATTAACTGATGGTGATCCTTCTGAATACGATTTCCCTATTGAAGATAGTATTGAAATAGCAAAATTACTTGGTGTTAAAGTGTATACGATAGGAATAGGAAGTCGCGGTGTTGCCTATCTAAAAGGGCCATTTGGAATGACTTCTGTGCCTAATCAATTTAATATAGAGCTGTTAGAAAAAATTGCTGAAGAAACAGGCGGTAAATGTTTTAGTGCAAAAAAATCACAAGATATTGCAAAAATTTATAATGAAATTGACGCTCTAGAAAAAAGTAAATTTCAAAGTGATATCTATACAAAGTATTATGACTATTTCATTCCAATTGTTTTTGGATTGTTATGTTTGATACTAGCAGAGTTACTAATATCAACATGTATATGGGCTATATTATGACGACAACAATATGGGGAATTAATTTTGCAGCAATTGAAAATATTTTTTATTTTTATTATCTGATACCTTTATTTTTTTTGTTGCTTTATCAGTTACATTCTTATCGCAAAAGATCAAATTTGTTAGTGCATCCTCTGTATAGATCAAATCTTTTACGTAACTATTCGTATCAGATGAAATTATGTAAGATGATACTCCTATGTATAGGAATGGTTGCTATTTTTATAACATTACTTCGTCCCCAATGGGATAAAAAAGAAGAAAAAATTTCTCAACAAGGTCGCGACCTTTTAATAGCTATCGACATTTCTCGTAGTATGCTTGCGCAAGACCTTAAGCCAAACCGCCTTGAATTTGCAAAAGAGAAAATAAAAAAACTCTTATTTAATCTTTCTTGCGAGCGAGTTGGTCTTATCATTTTTTCAAGCTCTACATTTATGCAATGCCCACTTACAACAGATTATGGAGCATTTCTTATGTTTCTTGATAAGTTGGATGCTGATACAATTTCAAGTGGCACAACAGCTATAGATCAAGCAATTAAAGAAGGATTACGTGTTTTTGAATCAAATCCAACACAAAAAACAAAATTACTTGTTGTTTTTACTGATGGGGAAGATTTTTCTACAGATCTTCAAGGTGTTAAAAATCAAGCTGCTCAAAATAGATTATCAATATGTACTGTTGGTATTGGAACACCTCATGGAGCACCCGTACCGATTATAGATAATCATGGAAAGCAAACTGGTTGGGAAAAAGATGAGCAAAATAATGTTGTTATGTCTCGCTTGAATGAAGATCTCTTAATGAATATTGCTCATCAAACAGGTGGAAAATATGTCAGAGGTGTTCAGTCTGATGATGATATTATATCTTTAATTCGCATGATTAATAAATTTGAAAAAGATTCATTTGAGGATAAAAGCTTTGATGCATATCAAGAGCAGTATCCCTATTTTATTGCGATAAGTTTCCTATGTTTTGCCTTGGAATGGATTTTATGAAAAAAATATATGTAGCGTTATTGTGCTTTTCTATTTCTTTTTCTTTAGATGCCGGTATTGATACATGGCAAAAAAATCGTAAAGCTGTTGAATTGTATAGAGCTCAGAAATATGAACAAGCGCTTGAACTTTATAATGAGTTGATTGTCAATGATCCTTATAATGCAGTGTATAACTACAATATTGCAGAAATTTTATACAGACAAAATCAGTATGAACAGGCAGCTCAATCGTACAAGCGAGTGCCAATGTACGCATTGAAAAAAAAACAGCTTGCAGAGTATGCATGGTACGGAGCTGGAAATAGTTTTTATCAGCTCAAGCAATGGCAAAATGCTATTGAAATGTATGAACAAGCGTTAAAAATAGATCCTGAAAATGAACAAACTCGCCATAATCTTTGGCTTGCTCAGCAAGAATTAGCAAAAGAGCAATATGAAGACCAGCAAGATGATTCAAATAGCTCTGGAGATGAGTCGAATGGTACTAAAGATCAATCAAAGCAAGATCAAAATAGTAAAAATTCTAAAAAAGAAAATTCTAGCGATAAGGCTAAATGGAAAGATGATCATGAATTAAATAAAGGATCTTCTCCAAGTGAAGAATCATCTAGTTCTGAAAAGCAATCATCAGGAGATGATGAAGATAGTGATAATGATTCGTCTGAAGCATTTGAAAAAGGCAAATCATCACAAGAAAAAAATAGTGATGCAGGTGATGAAAAACAGAATGAATCTTCTGAGAGCCAAGGCCAACAAGATGATGTAGATTCACAGGGTGAAAAGTCATCTGATGAAAAAAAATCTCATCAAGAAAAAAATGGTAAACGAGAAGAACGAGATCAACTTGATGAAGAAAATGCATCTGCTGAGAAAACAGATAATGGAACAAGCCAAAAGGGCCAAGACAAAGATGTATTGCAGGATGCTCAAGAAAAAAATTTGGATGAAAAATTACAAGAACATCAACAAAAACTTGATGATGTAGCTGCTCATGTTGAAGAAAATATTACACCATCGCAAAATGAGCAAGCAGGGCTAGAAGAAAATAGCAATAATTTAGAGCATGAGCAGAGCAAAGAAAATGCATCATCTCAATCAGAAGATTTGCAAGATTCTACACAGAATAGTGAATTAAAAAAGCCAGCAAGTACGGGTTCTCAAAAACAATCATTAAAAAATGATTTGCAAGAATTGTATGAATCAAAAAGCTCAGAAGATGACAGGTTCAATTCACATTATGCAGAAATTATGCAAGCACTTGAAAATCACGAAGAGCAAATACAACGATACGTTATTAAAAATAAAGTTGCAGAAAAAATGGTGGGGCAGCATGGAAAAAAAGGTTGGTAGCTTTATAGTATTTTTATTATTACTTTGTACATCAATTGTTTATGCATCAAATCAGTCAATTGTTGTATCTGTGTATGATACGCATAATAATTATTTACAGCAAGCAATGGTACAAACTGAATTTGTTATACAAGTTGTTGTACATAATATTTCGATGGGTAATACTATACCAGCTCTAAAAGGTCTGGATCAATTTCAATACTCTTTTCAAGGCAGGTCTTCAAATTATTCGATGCATAATGGGCAATCGAGTAATAAAACTATCTATAAATTTATAGCAAAAGCTTTACATCATGGTGTGTATACACTTGGTCCTATTACTTATACTGATTCATCAGGAAATATTTTTACATCAAATTTAGTAGAAATTGTTGTTGGTGATCAGCAGATTAAAAAACAGCAGCATGGAAGTAAAGATAGATTTCAGTGTTCAGTACAATCTGATGCATACGAAGTATTTGTGGGTGAAAAAATTCGCTTGCAAATTGATTTTTTAGATTACGTTGGAATCAATCAATTCACTCCAAGCTTACCTACATTTCAAGATATCATAGTAACAGATGTGACTCAAACAAAAAAACAAGAACGATCTTTTGATAAGGACAATCAAGAACATCTTCATACGCAATGGGTGCTTGATTGTTATCCAAAACAAGTTGGCTTTTCTGTTATACAAGGTATCAAAATTAGATTAATAGAGCCTAATGAACGAAATGATTTTTTTGGATTTATGAGTTCTATGATGAGTGCTGAAAAAGAATTAGTAGCTGAACCTATCGGTATAAAAGTTTTGCCATTACCGCATTGCCAAGATCTTGAAAATATACAAGCTGTTGGAGAATTTTCAAAAATAACTTTATCAACAAATATTGATACTGCTGAGCAAGGGCAAGGATTTACCTTGCGAGTTGATATTTTTGGCAACGGTAATTTAGAAATGATAGACTCATTTTCTCTTGTATTACCGCAAGAATTTAGTAGTTATACTACGCACGCAGGCAAAATAGATAGAGATCGTACATCAAAGAGATTTGAATATATTATTCAAGCTCAAGAATCTGGCACATACGAAATTCCAGCTCAAAATTTTACCTATTTCGATCTTAATTCTGGTGATTATGTAACATTGCAGAGCAACCCTAAGACAATGACTATTACAAAAGGCACACATACCTATAGTGATCAATATAAATTGTATGAAGAAAATGAATTAGATACAGAAAGTGAAAATCAAATAACCGTTTCTGCGTATACTATTTTAGATACTTATGATGAAAGAAATTATTGGAAAGGTATTTCGCTTTCGTTATATGCCTTGGCGATACGAGTTATTTTTTTACTATTTTTATTCATGATAGGGTATCGATATTTTTTGAAAAAATATGTTTTATCTCATGACAAGCTTCAACATTTTTTACTATTTTTAAAAGCTCATAGAGCATTAAAAATTGCTGAAAAAAAAGAAAATATTGCGACTTTATACAATGTATTTATAACGATTTTTGTCGGTCTTAACGTTGGCAGACGTGGAGAGATTAATGAAAATCTTATTGAAGGGTATCTACAAAAAAAATGTTTTTCTGTAGATCAAATAAAAAAATGGAATATTTTTTATCATAAATTATTACAAGCATCATTTTCTCAGGGTGATAAAAAAATGAGTTTATTACTTGTGCAAGAAGCGTTTGTTTGGCTTTCTTTATTAAAAAATAGATCATGAATATGTTCAAGCAAAAGATATGTTTATTGAACGTTATTGTATATTTTTTTCTTGTAACATCAAACGACTCTATGTATGCAACAAATTTTGATATGCATGTATTGAATGTTTCTTTAAAAGATATGAATTATTGTACTATTGACCAGATAAAACGACAAACACCATGTATATTGCAAATAGATTTTATATCTGATAAAGGGGGCGAAAAAGAGTTTGATCTTAAACCTATTACTGGGTTAGATAATTTTAAGCATTCTCATTATGAAAAAACAGTTATTATATTCATGGATAATGGAAAATTATGTTATAAACATATCTATAAATATATTTTAGAAGGTCATAGAAAAGGAGTTTATTCAGTCGGACCCTTTATTGTAAAAAATTCATTGGGAAATATTTTAAAATCATCTCGAATAAGCGTTGTCATTGGAGATGAAACTCTTGTTTGTGCCGATCAGGTTTGTGCCGTAAAATATTTTACGCAAGCTGAACTTGCAGCAAAGAGCGTATATTTGTATGAAAAAAACATTTTGAATATACATTTTTTTGATCGCATTGGGGTTGCTGGCACAGAAATTGTTTTTCCAGATTTTAAAAATATAAAAATCGTAGACGTCCAAAAAACTAATATTGCTGCCATTGAATCTATTGATGGGTACGATTATGTTAAAACAACATGGACTGTTGAATTTTATCCTATTGATCAAGGTATTATCCCTATCGATGAAGTTAAAATTAAATTTTTAGATCAACAAT